>JANWHL010000287.1 GCA_025450405.1 Ktedonobacterales bacterium | reverse complement strand
GCCGCGGGCGCCGCCGATCCGGCGGGTGATTCCGGGGGCGATCCACCCGGCGAGCCGCGCTTGCCGCCAGGTCAGTACCTCACCAAGAAATGGCCGGTCCTCAGCTACGAGCGCACACCGAAATTCGATGCGGCGAAATACCGCTTCAAGGTGTGGGGCACCGTGGATACGCCGTTTGAGCTCACCTGGGACGAACTGCTCGCGATTCCGCGGGTGAACTTGCGCTCAGACATCCACTGCGTCACGACCTGGAGTCGCTACGACAACGACTGGGAAGGCGTGGCGGCGCGCGAGATCATCGCCCGGGCCCGCCCCACGGCGAGCACACATTTCGTCATCGCGCACTCGTGGACTGGGTACACCACCAACATGCCGTATGAGGATTTCAACGACGTGGACGTCATCGTCGCCCTCAAACACGACGGCGAGGACCTGGAGGCCGAACACGGTGGCCCCGTCCGGCTGGTGGTCCCTAAGCTCTACTTCTACAAGAGCGCGAAGTGGCTGAGCGGCATCGAGTTCGTGGAGAAGGACCGCCCGGGGTTCTGGGAGATCCGTGGCTATCATAACCACGCCGACCCCTGGCGTGAGGAGCGCTACTGGACTAGCTGAGTGTCCGGTTGACACTGGCCACGCGCTGGCCGTGCGCTGGCCAGACGTGCTCTCTTCGCGCCAGGCGGGTTGGGGGAGATGTGCGCTGTGAGCGAGACCCCCACCCAACCAGGACGCCGTGCCTCTGCGCGCGGAAGCGCCTCCGACACGCACCGGAGCGCGGATGCGCGTGGCTCGCGGCCCGCCCGTTCCGGCCCGAACGGGCGTGATGAGAGTGCCGCCAAGCTGTTGCGGCGCAATCGCGAGCTGGCCATCCTGAATGCCATCGCCGGCGCGCTCAATCGCTCGCTGGACGTCTCGGCGGGCCTGCGTGAGGCCCTGGCGCTGGTCGGCGAGTTGCTGGGCCTGCGCGCCGGTTGGGTCTGGCTGCTCGATGACGCCGGTGAGCCACATCTGGCGGCCGCCCAGGCGCTGCCGCCCTATCTGGCCGACACGCGCTATCCCGAGCGCATGTCGGGATCGTGCTATTGTCTGAGCACCTTCGTCAAGGGCGACCTGCGTGGCGCGGCCAACGTGAATATCGTCGAGTGCAGCCGGCTTTGGGAGGCGCACCACCAGCCAGGACACGCCGCCGAGGCCGAAGGGCTGCGCTATCACGCCAGCATTCCTCTCCACGCCGGCGCCAAGAAGTTGGGGGTGATGAACGTGGCCAGCACCGACTGGCGCCGTCTGGAGCCCGACGAGCTGCAACTGCTCGCCACCATTGGCGACCAGGTGGGGCTGGCCGTCGAGCGCGCCCAACTCTCCGCCGAGGCCACGCGCGCCGCCGCGCGCCTGGCTACCGCGGAGGAACGCAACCGGCTGGCGCGCGAGATCCACGACACCCTCGCGCAGAACCTCGCTGGCATCGCCCTTTATCTGGAGGCAGCCGAACAGGCCATGCCCACGAGCGAGGGCCGCGCGCGCGAGGGGGTGCGTCGGGCGCTGGAGCTGGCACGCATCGGTCTGCGTGAATCACGGCGCTCGGTGGCCGATCTGCGCGCCGCACCGCTGCGCGACCGCACGCTGCCTGAGGCACTGGGCGAGCTCGCGACCCAGACCGCGCGGGAGGCTCGCTTCGATGTCAACTACACGCCACCGGAGAGCTTCCCGCGACTCTCCGCGAGCGTTGAGGTAGGCATCTACCGCATCGCGCAGGAAGCGCTGACCAACGTCGCGCGCCACGCGGACGCGCGCCATGCCGCCCTCGCGTTGGAGCGCGGCGACGGCGAAGTGCGCCTCTTGGTCTGCGACGACGGCCGCGGCTTCGATCCCGAGCGGCTGGGCCAGACGGGAGGTCGCGCGGCTGGTGTTGGTGGGGCTGGCGGTGAGGGACACTTCGGCCTGATCGGCATGGGTGAGCGCGCGCGCCTGCTGGGGACAACCCTGTCAGTAGAGAGCGCACCCGGCGAAGGCACGCGCGTGGAAGTGAGGGTGCCCCTCCGATGATCCACATCCTGCTGGCGGACGACCATCCGATGACCCGCGGCGGCATCCGCTTTGCCCTCGAGACCCAGTCGGACTTCGAGGTGGTGGGTGAGGCCAGCGACGGTGCCGACGCCGTGCGGCTGGCCGAGGCGTTGCGGCCGGATGTGGTGCTGATGGACCTCGCGATGCCCGTGATGAATGGCGTCGAGGCTACGCGCCGCATCCATGCCGCCCATCCCGAAATCCATCTCCTGGTTTTCACGGCATATGGCGACGACGAAAATGTCATCGAGGCGCTGCGCGCGGGAGCGGTGAGCTATCTCTTGAAGGATGCCCGCGCCGAGGACCTCTGCGGTGCTGTCCGCCTGGCCTATGAGGGCAAGCTGGTGCTCGAGCCGGCCATCGCGGCCAAACTCATTCGCCACGTCACCGGTGGTGCCATGCCTGGCCTGGTCACCGCGTCGCGGGCGGCGGAAGCCGTCGCCGATCGCGCGGCCGCGGTCACCGCGCGCGCGGACCCGGCCGTGCCGCCGCTGCCCGTGCCCCTCACTCCGCGCGAGCTGGAGGTGCTCCACCTCGTGGCGCAGGGCCTCCCAAACAAGGAAATCGCCGCGCGGCTCGTGATTAGCGAGCGCACGGCGAAATTCCACGTCAGCTCGATCATGACCAAGCTCGGCGCCACCAACCGCACCGAAGCGGTCTCGCTGGCCGCGCAGCGCAGCCTGGTCAAACTCTAAATTTATCGCTCTAGTTAGCTGGCCTTGCGCGCCCGCTGATACTCTCCGCTCAGTTGGACGATGATGTCCTTTGCCTGCGCGTAGGTCAGGGCCGCGTCCGGCTCGGGCTTGCCCAGCGTCGCGCACAGCTTGCGGATGCTGGCCAGCTGCTGGTCAGTCGCGGCCGGCTCAGCGCCGCTGGCCGCGCGGCTAACCGGGGTCGCGGGGGCAGAGTACGGCTCGCGTCGGCCGCCCTCAGGGCGCTGGCGCACCATATTCGGCCGGCTGACCGGCGAATCCACGATGCGGTCGCCCTCCTCCAGCTCCGGGGCCATGCCCGCACCATAGCCCAGCGCCAGCAGCGCCCGACCCAGCGCCTTGGTGCTGGCCTTCTCGGCGTAGTCGGGGAAGTCCTTCATCGCCTCGCTGCCATACATCGTAGCTTCATTGCCCAGCACGTCGCGCACGCGCGTCTTAAAATGCGCCCAGCCACGCTCGCGGTCCATCTCCACGCATTCGGTACGTACGATGTAGGGTACGGTGGCCAGACCCGATGCGATCAGCGCCCGCTGGTCGCGAATGAACCACAGCAGGCGGTTCTGGACATCCAGATACTCCTTGCCCTTGAGGTTCATTAGGTGGTCGTTGGGATTGTAATCCTGGGCGATCAGCCAGTTGGCGGGGAAAGTCTTCGCACTGGTGGTGTTCTCGCTCATGTCGCTGCTCTCTCCTTCGCGGATGGCCCTTCGCGAACCGCGCCCGCGCTAGAACTGGTGTTCTCATTGTATACCGCCAGGCGGCGCTTGGCAAGGGGTGTGGGTCCGCGCTAGAACATTCTTTCCTCGAACCACGGATCCGGTCACGGATGGCTCGCCCCCCGCGAGGCGCCACAAGGCGCCGAACTTCATGCTCGACGCGGCTGGGATGGCCAAAACGCCAGCTTTGGCTTGACTGTCATCTCCCCATGTGCTATGCTGACCCCGACAATCGCATACGCGCCAGAGACAGCAGGTGCGCTCACAAGCGCTTAAGCACGGTGTTGGCCTGCCGAGGCGAAGAATCCATCGCGCCAATCGCGTGTCCCCCTCTTGGGCTACGCCGCGACGCGCGCACTGGGCCTTCGGTCGGCGGCTGACCGGAAGGCCCTTTTTCGTGCCTTCCGTTTCTCCGGGCCGCCCGCCTTCTCACTGGCGTGCTAAGCGGGGACAGGATCGCCCGTGGCCAATAGGCCGCGCGCGACAGCCGCGACGAGGTCGGTCACCCTCGTCACACGTCCCCGACTCTCGACCTGGAAAGGAGACCCGGCCATGCCAACCGAAGCCAAGGCCACCATCATCGAGGGGCTCGCCGAGCGCCTGCGCCGGATGCGCGCCGCCGTGCTGCTGCAAACGCAGGGAATGACTGTCGCCGAGATTACCGACCTCCGTCGGCGCCTCAGCAATAACGGTATCGACCTGCAGGTTGCCAAGAACACGCTGCTGCGCATCGCGTCCGAGCGCGCGCACCTCGAGAACCTCGAGCCGCTGCTGCACGGCCAGACGACGATCGCGCTCGGCTACGACGACGAGGTCGCCGTCGCGAAGGCGATCACTGACTTCCTGCGCACCGCGCGCATCCCGCACCCGCCGGTTATCAAGTCCGGCATCCTGGGCCGCACGCCTATCAAGGCCGAGCAAGTCGAGGCCCTCGCCAAAACTCCACCCATGAACCAGGTGCGTGCCAACGTCGTGGGCACGATCCAGGGACCGCTCAGCCAGACGTACGGCGTGCTCAGCGCGCCGCTGCGCGACCTGATCAACACGCTCGAGTCGCGGATCCGCCAGCTGGGCGACGCCGAAGCCGCCTAGCCTCCGGCGCGCGATCGCGCCGGGAGCGTTCCCGCCAGCCACAATCCAGCCCAATCACCCAGTACCACACGCCGATGCGCCCGCCAGTGCGCGGGCCTCGGACCACCACCCACGGAGGACACCATGGCCATCGATATGGATACCATCATCAAGCAGCTGAGCGACATGACCGTGCTCGATCTCGTCAAGCTGAGCAAGGCGCTCCAGGAGCAGTGGGGCGTGAGCGCCGCCGTTGCCGTGGCTGCCGCTCCGGGCGCGGCCGCCGCTGGTGGGGCCGCCGAGGCCGCCCCACCCGTCGAGGAGCAGACCGAGTTCACCCTCTGGCTGCAAGAGTTCGGCCCCAACAAGATCAACGTCATCAAGGCGATTCGCGAACTCACCGGTCTGGGCCTCAAGGAGGCCAAGGATTTCGTCGAGTCCGCCCCCCAGGCCGTCCCTGGCAAAGAGGGCGTGACCAGGGACGAGGCCAACGCCGGCAAGGCAAAGCTCGAAGAGGCGGGCGCCAAGGCCGAAGTCAAGTAGCGCTCGCGTCAGCTCATCTTCCCCAGGGGGCGTGTCCCGATGCGGACGCGCCCCCTGCACGCGTCTGGTCCGGTCCACTGCCAGGCTGAGCGAGTCGCGCCGCACGGCCATCCCTCCGCCATCCCGCGGCCATCCCGCGGCCACCCCGTGATCCGGGTGATCCGGTCGCGCCAACCAGGCCGGGCATGATTCCTGCACGAGCTCCTACGGCACAGCGTGACGGGCGAGCCGCCACGCGGGCGCGGTCGTCGGTGCGGTCGTGGGCGCCGTCATCAGTTCCGGCGGCTGGACGCGGCCCGCGGCCACCGGCGTGGGCATGTCGGCTGGCTGCGGGGCGGTCATGCGGGAGGGCAATAATGCTGGCGGTCGGACGTGCCATGCCGCGGACGCCCCTGCCGCGCGGTCGCGGACACATGAGTCGCGTCCTCGCCCTCTGTTCCCTGCTGCTGATCGCGCCGCTGGCTGGCTGGCTCGGCTCCGCGCTGACCGCCAGTGGGGGCGCGCTGGTCCGCTCAGTCGTGGCGGCCGTACCTGTCCTGGCGGGCGCCGACGGGCAGCGTGGCGCCGCGCCGGGATTGGGTGCGCGCCGGCCATACAGCGCGCCCGGCGCGGTAGCGCATGAATACTGGCAGGTCGGCCTATCCGCTGGCCCCGAGGCGCGCAACGCCGACGGCATGCGCACCACGATCCGCACACGCCTGCCCGAGGCAGTCGCGGACCGCACCACCGACTATTTCTGGGTGGGCGCGTACCTGGCGGATGGCAGCTTCATACAAGTGGGCTATTACGTCTCGTGGTATGACCGCGACGCCGCCGGCTGGTTCTATTGCGCCTTCGCCGCCAACGGGCGCAAAGGGCCGTGTGTCTATGGTCCCAACGGCTCGGCCGGCGCTAACGACACGACGCATATGTACGCCCTGGAAGTCGCAGTGCCCGCGGGGGGCGAGCGCGGCGGATCACCAGTCTGGCGCGCCCTGCTTGACGGCAAAACGGTTGGCCGCTTCGCGTGGACCAGCGATGTCACGGGCGCGAACACTCCCAGCGTCTATGCCGAGTCATCCGGCTTCTCGCCGCACCCGAGCGATAGCCAGCTTGGTCCCGTCGACTTCACGGTTCCTCTCCAGGTCCGCCTCGCCGGTCAGACCGCCTATATCTCCGCGGCCCACCTGCGGCCGGTCTACAACGCCCCGGATGTCTGCCCACCGTATGGCGTCGCCGCGGATGGTCACGGCGGCTCACTGATTGGCAGCGGGCTGGCGTGCGCCGCGGACGGCGAAGACGCGCGCTGACAGAGCATGCGCCGCGCGCCTCGAGGTTTCACACCATCTCGGCGGATACCACGCCGGCGTCCATCGCCTCCGGCCACATCGCTGGCCTTCCAGGGGAGAGTTTCCGAGGAACTCCCGTCTCCCAACCATGCGCCCGTCGCGCCTTCTTGCCCGTGAAAGCCACCAGCCATCACCATGACTGGGTATCACACAACTCCGCCCAGGCCGCGCCGGTGGCCATTGCCTCCCATCTCCGCCCAGGCCATGTAGGTGGCCTTCGTAGCCGGAGGCTTCCAGCCGCGTCTTCAGGCGCCTGGATTCCGCCCCGGGCCATCCGCCCGGACGCGGTATCAGACGTCCGGCACCGGATGGACGGGCTGGGGGATACCCGCACGCTCGCCCCGCGACGCCGCGTGGCGCCGTTGCTCCGGGCCCGGACTCGGATGTTCGCGCATCGTGAGGCCGCCGATGGTGGCCAGACCAGCACCCAGCCCGACGCTCACGACAGCCCAGCCGATCGACAGCACCAACGCGGTGATGGCCGGACTGC
>JANWHL010000286.1 GCA_025450405.1 Ktedonobacterales bacterium | reverse complement strand
GCCGCGTCGTCGTCGGCCACCACGCACCATCCCTCGGCCACGCGTCGCGCCACTACCAGGCAGAATGGGTCCGCCGCGCAGCCCAGCATCAGCACGCGACTCGTGGCGGCGAGCGGCACCACCGCATTCAGCAGATCATCGCTCGGCCAGGCGGCGCGATAACGCGCCTCCATCTCGGGCGGCACGGCCAGTGGCAGGTCGTTGATCAGCGCCATCGCCACCCTCCCGCTGCCCGCGCATCCTCCCGCTGCCTCGCTCAGCCCCCCGGACGCACCGGCGCGCTCCCGTTTAGCGTGATGCTCTCGATACGCCAGTTGCCGTTCTCGCGCACCAGCAGCAAAGTCTGGACCTGGACCGCGTCAGGCTTGTCCTGGCGCGAGACGCCGACGAGGACGCTAGCGGTGTTCCCGCCCGCTCCCGTCTGGATGTGGGAGATGGCATAGGCGGTCACCGTGCCGTCGATCTGGTCGAACGCCCCATACGTGCTCTCGAACTGCCCCTCGGTCAGCCGCGCCCGGGCGCTGGTGGTGAAGTAGGTGTACGCATGCGCGTAATCGCGCTGCTGCAGCGCCCCGTAGAATCCCTGCACCGTCGTCGTGGGGTCTTGCAATGCCCCCTGGAGCCACACGCCGCTGACCACCACCGCCGTCGCTGTCGCCACGCACGCCACCAGCGCCACTGCCCCGAGCACCGTCAGGATCAGCAGCGGCAGCGTCGCCGCGCGCCCCCGTCCCGCCGTCCCCGGCGGTGTGAGCCACCGGCTGCCTGACCGCGGCAGGGCCCGCACCCGCGGGTCCAGCAGATAGCGGCCACCCAGCGCCTTGCGCCGCTCCGACACCAACCGCGCGATCTCGTCGCGCTTGGTCGCGTCTTCCATCGTCCGGCCCCTCTCACCCAGCCCCAGCCCGCGCCACCCCTCACGTCAAGGCCAATCTAAGGCCAGTATAGGAAACCGCTGCCGTGCCCGCAAGCCAGCCACCCACCGTCCGCGCGCGGCGAGCCCCGCGGAGGCGCGGTATACTGGATTGGCCGGCTTCCAAACGGGCTGGCGAGGAACCAGGACTATTGGCGAATGACCACACTCACCGAGGACATCAAACAGCGCGCCTACGACGCAGGCTTCGACCTGGTCCGCGTCACCACCGCCGATCCCTTCGCCGCTGCCGGCGCCGCCATCCGCGCGCGCATTGGCGCCCACCTGATGGACGGCCTCGACTGGTTCACCGCCGAGCGCGCCGAGGTCTCCGCCAATCCGCGCGCCCTCCTGCCCGACGCGCGTTCCGTGATCGCCCTGGGCGTCTTCTACCTGACCGACGCCCCCCGCGACCTCACCGCCCCCGCCGACCCCCATGGCCGCGTCTCCGCCTACGCCTGGGGCGATGACTATCACGAGGTCATCCGCGCGCACCTTGACCGCCTCGCCGAGTACCTCCGCGGCCTCGCCCCGCCCGACGACGCGCCCGGCGCCACCCGCCTCTTCGTGGACACCGGGCGCATGGTCGATCGCGCGGCGGCCCAGCGCTCCGGACTGGGCTGGTATGGCAAGAATACCTGCATCCTCACCAAGGGGTGGGGATCGTGGGTCTTCCTGGCCGAGATCGTCACCAACCTCGCGCTGGAACCTGATCCACCGCTTGGCGCCAACTGTGGGCGCTGCGAGGTCTGCCTCCATGCCTGCCCCACGGGAGCCTTCGTCGCCCCCTATGTGCTCGACAACCGACGCTGTATCTCTTACCTCACCATCGAGCTCCGCGGCAGCATTCCCCTGGAGCTGCGCCCCCTCATCGGGAACCACGTCTTCGGCTGTGACATCTGCCAGGAAGTCTGTCCGGTCAACCACCGCGTCGAGGCGCGCCTGCGCCATTCCGGGCGCCTGGGCGGCGGCCGCGCGCCCCTCGAATTCCAGCCCCGCCCGTCGGTCGGTTCCAGCCCCGCGCTCATCCCCCTGCTCGCCCTCGACGACGAGGCGTTCCGCGAACGCTTCCGCCACAGCCCCATCAAGCGTGCCAGGCGCCGCGGGCTGCTCCGCAATGTCTGCGTCGCGCTGGGCAACATCGGCGACCCCGTGGCCGTCCCCGCGCTCATCGGCGCGCTCCACGACCACGAGCCCCTCGTCCGCGGTCACGCCGCCTGGGCGCTGGGGCGCATCGGTGGCGCGGACGCGCGTGCGGCCCTCGCGGGGGCCGCCACCAGCGAAGACGACCCGACCGTCCAGACCGAGATCCACTGCGCGCTCGACCTGATCAGAACCACCTGACCCTTAATCGCCGGCCACGTCGTCGCCCCCGTTGTCGCCCCCATTGGTTCGGTCCACCAGGGATGCGTCGTGCGATGGCGCCTTCAGCGCCACCCGGATCGCGTAATACAGATCGTCCAGGTTGAACGGCTTGGCGACCACCGTAATGCCCTGCGCCTGCAGGTAACCCTCGATCTCGCGCACCTCGCGGATGGCCGCCGTGCAGATAATGATCGGGATCATAGCGGTCGTCCGGCGCATCTTCAGCTTTTGCAGCATCTGCCACCCGGCCCTCTCGCCCCCAAAGACATAGTCGAGGATGATCAGGTCGGGCTGAATGCGCTCGATCTCGCGCATGTCATTGATGGCGAACGAATACAGGACCGCCTCGAAGCCCTCTTCCTCCAGAATCTCGCGGAAGAGCTCCAGAATCTCCTGAGTGTCATTGACGACGAGGATACGCCTGCTCATCCAACCCCCAATGCGCGTCGTTGGACTCACCATAGCCGCGTTACCCTATCGCGCATCCCGTGCCACCAGCATCGAGCCGCCTTTCCGGCTCACCCATCCAGACAGCGGCCGCCCTCGCGAACTGGGTTGCCGCCCTGTCCATCTACCCGCCGGACCGCGCGCCCCAACGCCATGTCGATCCTCGAAAATAGCTCCACGGTTGAGCCGCCGTCATGGTCCGCCGTCTCACTGGCGGCCGGCCGCCAGTGGACTTCTCCCGAAAATAGCCCCCTGGCTGAGCCGCCGCCCTCCGCCCCTCTCATTCGCCGCCTTCGCGCGACGCTCGGAGCTCAGATTTCTCCCGTAAATAACCCTATGGTCGAGGCGCCGCTGCCCGTCCCGCCGCGATTTTCAGTCCCATCGCTGATGGCGCGCCGTCATAGGGCTTCCCTCGAAAATCGCCCGCCGCCCCCACGACATCCTCGAAGCTCAGGATGACACGCGGAACTTCAATTCCGCATGCGTGCCCCACCACGGCCCTCGCCCTGGGCCGCCCCGCCGCCATTTTCACGCGTCTCGCTGGCGGCTGGGCGCAATTGGACTTACCCGCGGAACTTCAATACCGCATCCTCGCCCCACCACTCCGCCCGCCCTCCGCCACTCGCGTCAAGCGCCTGCCTCCCCTCGCCATCGCGATGGAGAGGGGCCGGGGGTGAGGTCTCCTCCGGCACGACTGGGCCCCCCTCCACATACGGGAGAGGGGCCCGATGGCGCCATCAATCGCGGAGCGGCGCCCAAGAGCGCGATGCCGCGCCCGCCTGGCTCGCTAGCGCCTCGGCGGCCAGGGATCGCTGTCGTCCTGGCTCGGTGGCCACGCGGGCGGCTGGTTGCCGGGCCCACCTTGGCCAAAGCCGCCACCCTGGCCAAAGCCGCCCGCCCCATACTGGTCCTGGCCGAAGCCGCCCGGCGCCGGTGGACGCTGGCCAGTGGGTGCCGACGGTGGCCACGCCCGCTCACTGGCGTCACCCTGCCCCCACGCGGGCGGTCGCTGCACGAACGGCCCAGACGGCGGACCCGCCGACCCTCCCGTGCTCCCGGTGAACGGCGGACGCGCGGACCCCGCGAAGGGATCAGCCGCTCCCTGACCATACGGGTCCGGACGGCCATACCCGCTAGCCGATCCAGAGCCCCCATATCCGGACGCGCCAAACCCACCGCCCGACCCGGCACCCCCATACCCCGAGTCGCCATTCCCCGATGTCCCGTACCCTGAGCCGCTATAGCCAGAGGCCCCGGACCCGCCATACCCCGACCTGCCGTATCCGGACGCGCCATACGCTGAGCCGCCAGACCCGGCGCCGCCGTTGCCACCCGGCCGCGGCGCGCGGGCGGCGCCCGTGTCTGGCGCGTCGGCCCACTCGCGCGCGGTCGACACATCCGTGCGCACATGCGGCTGCCCATGCTCCGGCTCGTGTGGCTTCTGTTTGCCCCGATGCTTGAAGATCGGCCGCGCGATGGCCGCGAAGATCACCGCCGCCAGCCCGAGCGCGGCCGCCCCGGCATAGACCGGGATGAACGCGCCCCCGATGTCGTGCAGGATGTTGGCGTATGGAGTGAACGCGGCGGGATCACGGCCCCAGAAATACCAGATGATCCCGATACCAAGCAGGCCCGGCACCGCGCTGGAGAACAGCGCCCACGCTGGCGTCGAGAGCCGCGCCCACCGATGACTCAACAGCGCCACCAGCAGCATCAAGATCCCCGCCGCGGCCCAGAAATACTGTGCAAGCATGACCGCCTGCTGGTGCCCCTGGGCCGTCAGCAGCGCCAGCGAGAGTCCCAGCCCGGCCAGTGGCGGCAGCGGAACACTCGGCAGCGACGGCGCGCCCGAGTGTTGTCCCGCTTGGCCGCCGATGGCCTGCGGCAATAAACCGATCGCCCCGATGAGCTGGCCAATCTGCGCCGGGACCGCGAAGACCGCGCCGCTGCCGCCCGTGTAGTACGTCTTCGCCACATCGGCATAGATCGCGCGCGTCCCGTCGTCGAAGTTCTTCCCGGCGATCTCGCTCCCCAGCACCTGGACCTTGATGCCGGGGATGTTCAGCGGCTGGGTGGGACGCGCCGCCGCCGTCTTCTCCAGGTTGGTGTATGCACCCTGGGCGACCCCCAGCGAATTGGCGGTCAGCACGGGATTGATGAATTCGACGCCGATATCCGTCATCAGCGAGACCGCCGTCTGCTGTGAGGAGAGGTTGACCAGCGAGAGCTCCCAGAGCCCACCGACCAGCGCGAGGCTCAACAGCAGGGAGAACAACCCGCGGAAGTTGCCGGTCGCCAGCATCATGAACGGCCGGAAGATGAAACCCATTGCTGCCCTCCTCACCCCGCGCCCCCGGACGCATAGCTCCGGGGACATCTGGCCCCGCGCCGCCGCATGGCATCGTCTGAGCCTCGTGCGCAGTGTACTGGCAAGCACGAGCGCCCGTCAATGCGCATGGCCACATCGCGCCGGTCCGCGTCCCCTGGTCGCCCCGCGCCACCGCCCACCATCCGTACGCTCCACCCACGCGCCGCTCCGAACTATTCCTCGCGTCGCGCGCTCCGACCGTGAGCCGCTCATCCACTTGCGCGTCTGGCGTGTAGAGATACGATGAATCCCCTCGCGGTCGCCACGAG
>JANWHL010000285.1 GCA_025450405.1 Ktedonobacterales bacterium | reverse complement strand
TGTAGCCCTCCTGCGGATCCCAGCCTGGCGACTGGGTGAGCCGCGTGACGTGGAAGGCCAGCGCGAGCGCCAGCACGCCCACCGCCAGCAGCGCCAACCCGAGCCGCCGGGCGTCCGCGCGCGCGAGCCCGGCCACGCGGGACCGCCGCGCCCACGCGACGCCGCCCGCCGTGGCGCTGGCGGGTGTCGCGCTGGTGGACATCGCGCTCGTGTGTACCTCGCCCTCAACCGACCCTGCCACCGTGCCTCTTCCTCCTTCCGCCGCCAGCGATCCGCCAGCGATCCGCCGCCGTTCGCCCGACCGCCCAACATCCCCCGGGTCGCATCGCCGACTCGGCGCTCCGCCGCCTCACCTCCGCGCGCAAGCGGGGGTGGCGGAGTGGTCGCCAGGGGAAGCCAGGCCAGTATAGCAGCCCCGCGCGCCCGCGGCCGCGAAGCAGGACCACTTTCCGCGTGGAGAACGGATGACGAAGCAACCACTGTCGGGCTTCGTCCGTATCGTGAGCGTGACCCATCCTGCTACAATTCATGAGTGAGGGTCGCCGGGGCTGGCCCCGCATGCTGGCCGCGCGCGCCAGCCGTTTCCGGTGTCACGAGCGGGTGCCGCACGGACTGGCACGAGGATCGCTAGTCAGTAGCCCGTGGCACGAGGTGCGGCGCGACGTCGCGCAGAGCCCAGCCGAAACTGTTCCGACGGCATCTCACATCGCCCATGCCGCGCAAGGAGACCCCCATGAGCATGATGCCCGACCAGCCGCTCCAGGCCATCGGCGACCCCGCCGCGGCTTACGCCGCCGCCGCCTCGGGCGGGATGCGCCCCGTGGCCGGACCCGCCGCGTATCCGCTGCCGGTGGCCTTTCCGCCGCCCGACGCCGCCGTGGCCACCTGGGGACTCACGCGCACCTTCGGCCAGCGCGTGGCAGTCAACGGGCTGAGCCTGGTGGTCCGGCGTGGCGAGTTCTTTGGTTTCCTCGGCCCCAACGGCGCCGGCAAGAGCACCACCATCAAGATGATGGTCGGCCTGCTCCGGCCCAGCGCCGGCGCCGTCTTCGTCGCGGGTGTGGACGTCTGGCGGGACCCGCTGCGCGCCAAGAGCGAGATTGGTGTTCTCCCCGAGCAGCTCAATCTCTATGAGCGCCTCTCCGGCCGCGAGATGGTCGAGTTCGCTGGGCGGCTCTACGACCTGCCGCGGCCCGAGGTCCGGCGCCGCGCCGCCGCCCTGCTCGATGTCCTGGGCCTCACCCCCGACGCCGACAAACTGGTGGTGGACTACTCGGTGGGCATGCGCAAGAAGGTGGCGCTGGCCGCCGCGCTGATCCACCGGCCCCAGGTGCTCTTCCTGGACGAGCCGTTCGAGGGCATCGACCCGGTGAGCTCGCGGACCATCCGCGACATCCTGCGCGACCTGACGGCGGCGGGGACGACGATCTTCTTCAGCTCGCACATCATGGAGGTAGTGGAGCGGCTCTGTACGCGGGTGGGGATCATCGCGGACGGGCGGCTGGTGGCTGAGGGGACGCTGGCGGACTTGCGGGCGCGGGCGGGGCAGGCGGGCGATGCCACGCTGGAGGATGTGTTCCTCAAGGTGATCGGCGCGGGCAAGCGCGAGGGGGGGCTGGAATGTCTGGAGTAGCCGGCGCGCCGGCCCACGGCCCTGGGGACACGGCCGCCCACGCGCGCCGCCCGTTCTTCAATCCCGCGCATGTCCTCACCCTGCTCTGGGTGCGCGGCAAGCTGACTCTGCGCGGCTACGCTCGCGGTGGGGTGGCGCGGATCATCGGGCTGGTGCTGCTGCTCCTGTTCCTGCTGCCGGTCGTCGGTGGCCTGGGCGTGCTCAGCTATGTGGGCTACACCAACCTCCCACGCGCCACCGCCGTACAGTTGCTCTTCGTCGTCCTGACGGTCCTCTATGCCATCTGGGCCGCGCTGCCGCTGCTGCAGTACACGTTGAACGAGGGGCTCGACGTCACCAAGCTGCAGATCTATCCGGTCACGCTGGCGGAGCAGATGGCGGCGCTGGTGCTCGCCACGTTCATGGATGTGGGCACGCTGGCGCTGATCGGATTCTACGTGCCCATCGCCTTTGGCTGGCACGCCACCCCCACGGCGCTGGCCATCACGCTGGCGGCGCTGGCGCTCGCCTATGTGCATACCATCGCGCTCAGCCAGCTGCTGATCGCCGCCTTGATGGGCCTGCTGCGCAGCCGGCGCTTCCGCGACGTCTCGATCATCATCTTCGCCCTCCTCGGCGCCTCATTCTCCGTCCTCGGCCAACTCGTCAACCCCATCCTCCGCGCCAGCAATCCCCGGGCGCTGGCCAATATCCAGGTGGACCGATACCTCCAGTACACGCCGCCCGGCATGGCCGCGCGCGCCATTGCGCTCGCCGATGCTGGCTCCTATGCGCTCGCCGGCACCTGGCTGCTGGCTCTGGCTGGCCTGGCGCTGGTTGTCCTCGCTCTCTGGGGCTGGATCCTGCGGCGGAGTGTCACCTCACCCGAATCGGCGGGCGGCACCTCACGCCGCGCGCGCCGGCGCGCCGAGAACGCCGCCGCGATCGCCGCCGCCGCCCGCTCCCACGTGCCTGGGGTCAACGGCGCCACCGCGGTGGAGGCTTACGCCGCGCGCCGCCGCCGACTGCTCTCGGGACCCGTGCTGGCCATCGCCGGCAAGGATGCGCGCTATCTCTGGCGCGACCCACAGCTGAAGGCGTCGCTCCTCAGCTCGCTCTTCGTGCTCGTGTTCGTCGTGCTCGTCGACTCTGGTGGATCGTTCGCGCGGGGCGGTTTCCATCTCCAGCCCAACACCGTCCTCTTCGCCCCCATTCCGACGCTCATCGTCGCCCTCAACCTCTCGTTGAACGCGCTGGGTCTGGAGCGCCAGGGCTTGCAGATGCTCTTCCTCTTCCCGGTGCGCCCGCTCGATGTCTTCGTTGGGAAGAATCTCACCGTTGGCACGGTCACCTTCTCGGCGCAGGTGGTGCTCGCGCTCATCCTGGCGGCCGTCAGCGGCGGGTGGGTCTATGTGCCGATGGCGCTGGCGGCGGGGCTGGCCGCCATCCTCGTCCTGATGGCCTGCGGCAATGTCTCCTCTGTGCTGCTGCCGTTCCGGGTGCGCGAGATGCGCGCGGGGCAGAACAGCACGTCCTCCGAGAACGGTTTCCTGCGAGCGGTGCTCTCGAGCGTGGTGCTGGGCCTCACGGCGGTGCTGCTGGCGCCGGTCGTGCTGGCGCTGCTGATCCCGCTGGTGCTGGCGGAGCCGACCTGGTTGGTGGGCACGCTGCCGGCGGCGGTGGCGTATGGTGTGGCCTTCCACCAGATCGTCACCCGGCTGATTGCCCCGCGGCTGCTGGCGCGCGCGCCCGAGATCCTGGCGGCCACCGTCCGCGAGTGAAGAGGGAACGTTCACGGGGCGATCGGGGGGATTCACAATGAGGACACAGAGGCGGGGTCCCCCACTGGGGGCTGGGGTCCCCCACTGGGGGCTGGGGTCCCCCACTGGAGGCTCACAGAGGGACGGAGAGCGAATGGACTAACCGCCGAGGGACGCCGAGGGACGCCGAGGGACGCGGAGGGGCGCGGAGGTCGCGGAGGGAGGACATGGGGCCGATCGGGATCCATTCGCATCCCATCCGCGCGGGGGGCCGTGGCGCGACGCGGTATAATGCGACCAGCGCGGACGGTGGATGCGCGGCAAGGGGGGGACGCGATGGCGGCGACGCTGGTCTACGCGTTCGTGGCGGGCCTGGCCTCGTTCGTTTCGCCGTGCGTGCTGCCGCTGGTCCCCGTCTACCTCGCCCAACTCGCCGGCCCCGGCATCTGGCTGGCACGATCCGGAGGATCGTCGCCCGACGGGACGACGGCAAGCGTGCCGGGGGACCGCGCCAGCACCAGCCGTGTGGCCGGAGATGGCGGTGCGGGGGTGGCGGCGGTCCAAGCGGCATCCAGTCAAGCGGTGGCGACCCAGGCGCTGTCCGCTCAGCCGAGAGCCGCCCAGGCTGTGGCCGCCCGCGCGGTCGTGCTTCTCCATGCCTGCGCTTTCGTCGCCGGGTTTGGCTTGGTCTTCGTCGCGCTGGGGGCCAGCGCCAGCGCGCTCGGCGCGCTGCTGACGGCGCACCAGGAGCTGCTCAGGCAGGTGGCGGGCGTGGCGCTCGTCGTCTTTGGCCTGCATGTGGCCGGGATCATTCATGTTC
Source organism: Ktedonobacterales bacterium (assembly GCA_025450405.1). Taxonomy (GTDB): domain Bacteria; phylum Chloroflexota; class Ktedonobacteria; order Ktedonobacterales; family JADMIN01; genus JANWHL01. The sequence continues at coordinate 2,957 of JANWHL010000285.1, read as the reverse complement.
CCGGCCTCGAGCGCGAGCGCCGCTTTCACCCACAGGTGGGTGCGCCGGGTTACGCGAGCTCGTTTGGGGTGGGCGTCGCCTTCGGCTTTGGCTGGGCGCCGTGTGTCGGACCATACCTCGCCAGTCTGCTGGTGCTGGCGGCACAGGCGCACACGCTGGATGCGGCCGTGGTCCTGCTCGCCGTCTACGCGCTCGGCCTGGGGCTGCCGTTCCTGATTGTGGGGGCCGCGTTCGATCGCATAGTGCCGCTGCTGCGCCGCCTCTCCCCGTACCTGGGGGCGATCGAGCGGGTCTCGGGCGTGCTGCTCGCCGCGCTTGGCGTGGTGGTCTTCTTCAATTGGCTGTTCGTCGTCAATAGCTGGTTCCGGCTCCCGGTGTAGGCCGCGCGGGACGGGGGAGGGGTCGTATGGGGAGTGAGCCGGGTGCCGAGGGAGTGCCGATCGGGGCGTCGGGGCTGGTCGCGGCGTCGGGACACCGCTGGCCGCCGGATTGGCTGCTCGCCGGTCTGGGGGTCGCGTACATCGGCGCGCTGGCCGCCCTCGTCTTTCTGCCCGGTGGGACACTGCTGGATCGGCTGCGCGTGCTGGACGGCGGCATCTGCGCCCAGCTCCCCAGCCACTCGTTCTTCCCCGGCGGGCAGCAGCTGCCCCTCTGCGCGCGCAACACGGGCATCTATCTTGGTTTCGCGAGCACGCTGCTCGTGCTGGTGGTGGCTGGGCGGACGCGCGTGATGCGGCTCCCGGCGGTGGGGGTGGCTGTCGTCCTGGTGCTCGCGGTCGCTATGCTCGGCGTAGACGGCTTCAACTCGTTTTTCCGCGACCTGCAGCTTCCCCACCTCTATCAACCCCACAACCTGCTCCGGCTCGGGACCGGTCTGGCGACCGGGACCGCGATGGCGTCGTTCCTGCTACCGGTCGCCAATAGTCTGATCTGGCGGCGTGAGGACGACCGCCCGGCGTTCGCGAGCTTTGGCCAGCTCGCGGTGATGGTCCCGGTGCTGCTGATCGCGTTTCTGGCGGTGGCCTCGCAGGCGTCGTGGCTACTCTATCCGCTCGCGCTGCTCAGCACGGCGGGCCTGGTGGCCGCGCTCACGCTGATCAACATGGTGTTTGTGCTGGGTATTAGCGGCCGCACGGGCCGGATCGAGGGCGCGCGCGCCTTGCTGCCCGCCCTGACGGTGGCGCTGATTCTTGCCGTGGTGGAGCTGCTGGCGCTCTCGCTGCTCAAGACGTCCATCCTCCAGCGGATGGGTGGGCTCCCGATCTCGTGATCCGCCCAGACGACGCCCCCCATGTTGGTGCTTGATTCCAGTCGGATCACCGTCGAACAAGGCGTGGCACACGCGCTGGCGTGGGTCCATCAATACTGGCCCGAGGGCTCGTTGGCGCTTACGCCCCAGTGATTGATGGAGCAGGCACCCAAGCGACCATGGCACTATTCTTGCGTCCCCATATGGCTGACGCGCGACCACCCCACACCGTTGGGTTTGGGGACGCTGGTGCCTGGGCCGGTAAGGGACGCGCGGCCCCATGGCTTGCCCAGGGGTCGCGCGTGGGCTATACTTTCCCCAGGCCCCGCCACTCCGTGCCAGTTTGCCGCGGATGTGGCGCAATGATCCCGCGGGGGTGCTGGTAATGCCCAATAAATACGAGCGGGAAATCGAAGAGATCTTGCGCAATATGGAGCGCACCGAGCCGCGGCAGGGCATCGCGGACCGTATCCGGTCCTTCAATCGTCCCGCGGCGCGCCGCGGTCCACGCTGGCCGAGCTTTAGCTGGCGCGCCGGGGTTCCCGAGACCTTGCTCATCGCCGGGCTGGTCCTGGCGTTCTTCGCCGCCGGCGCCAGTTTTTATCTGAGTGGACCGCGTCTCCTCACCGGCATCCTCGGCCTCGTCGCGCTGGCCCTGCTGGTGGCGGGGCTGATCGTCGGCTGGATGGACCGCTTTGGCACGCGCGGCGCGTCGCATGGCGAGGGAGGGCCACGCTGGCGCCCGCGCCCAATGGATTCCCCGCGTGACGCGCCTCGGTCGGGCTCGTCGCCCTCACGACCGTTCGCTTTTCAGGCCACGCACGGTTTCCAGCCGGCACGGATGGTCGTCACCCAGGTCCGCATCCTCCAGTTGAAGTGGCGCTACTGGCGCCTGCGCAGTGGCACCTGAGCGCAGTGGCGTCGCTGGGACCCTCACCCCTGGCCCTTCTCCGTGCGCGGTGCGGGGAGGGCGAACTGGATGCCCGTTTGCATATTCCGGCGCCTTTGGGCGTCCGTCTCGTTGACGGCGAGACGGTCGGGTCCGGCGAAGCGGATCGCGCCGACGCGTGGCTGGCCAGGTTGATCCCCCACACCCTCCATCGTGCCGCCTCCAGTCCTCCATACCCGCGTCGCTCCCACTCTGCCATTCATCCACACGACCATGCGCACGCCGCTCGCGCCGTGATCTGGGCCACACAAGCGCGCGGACCCAGACCGGGCACCGGGGCCACTCGCTGGCACGTCGCGATATGTAATCGAGACCACGGAATGCGCGGACTTCCGGCGGGTATGGTATAGATTGTCACCCCGGCCGGCCCGTGCCGCGTATCGTGCCCCTGACTGACGCTGCGAGCGGAGGCCGCGGCGCGAGAACCCGTGCCAGGTATGCCTGGTCCGGCGCCCGCGCCGGGCTTTGGGAACGCGATTACCAGTGGTACGCCGGGTGCGTCAGATGTCGGCGTGGCCGGGGCGCGGCGAGTACGGCTGGATCTGGCGTGGGATGGTAGAGGAGTCAAGGACAGGATGAGCGAAGTGGTCAACCATGCCCCGGCTCCCCGGGCGAAGCGGGACGCCGACTATGTGTTCTACGAGCTGACCCGCAGCATCTGTCCCGAGTGCCGGCGGGTGATCGACGCCCAGATCATCCTGCGCGACGACCAGGTCTACATGCGCAAGCGCTGCCCCGAGCACGGCCCATTCGAGGCGC
>JANWHL010000284.1 GCA_025450405.1 Ktedonobacterales bacterium | reverse complement strand
GTCGGGGAAGCGCCCCTCGGCCTTGAGCGCGCGCACGGCCTCGGCGGCGAGCGCGGTCTTGCCGATGCCGCCCATGCCGCCGAGCGCGGTGATCGCGGTGGCGCTCCCCGGCCGTAGGCGCTCCAGCACCCAGGCGAGGTCGTCGGCGCGGCCGACGAAGTGATCGGGCGCGGGGAGGAGGCCGTCGTCGAAGGGCGGCCCCTGCGGCTCGGGGGCGGCGCCCTCGCCGGGTTTTGCGCTTGGCGCGAGGATTTGATGCGTCCGCTGCCACTCGGCGATGCGCTTCCGGAGTGCGAGCACCTGCTCCTCGCGGGTGTGGTCCTTCGCCGCCACGAACGCGAGGGCGACGACAACGAGTACGGCGGCTCCGACAGCCACGGCCGCCCAGGGCTGCTCGTTCCAGAGTTGGATCAGCCGGGTGAGCAGGAATGCTTCCTGGACGACATCCCGAGTAATCTGTCCGCCGCCGAGATACGTTTGAACAACCTGCCATAGCCCGCTTAAGGGGTAGGCGGCGAAGCCGAGCCAGGCGAAGCGGAAGAGGGCGCGCAGCCAGCGGTACCAGGCCGGGCTGGGATACCAGTGGAAATGAGGATCCTTCTCGTCGAGGAACGTTCGCAGATGCTCCGGGATGTCAAAGGGGGGCTTCGGCGGCTCAAGCTCGGCCATGGCCATGTCGAGGAAATCGAGCTGGTCCGGCACGGGGCACCTCCGTGGCGGCGGGCGAGCGAGGGACACCGCCGTGGCGCCAGCATACCAGAGCTCCAGCGACAAAGCAAGAGTCCCGTCGACATCGTTCGAGGGCACGGGACAGGAAGGCCATTGCCGTTCACGGCGCCTCCTTGCCCCACCCCTCCTCGCCTACCCATTCTCGCGTACCCCTACCGCCTATCCCCGCGTCCCCGCGCCGGGTGTGGTCCGCCGCACGTGGTGCGCGCCCGTATTCGCGGACATTGCGGCCATGGGGAGGCGGGCCATCGCGCGATCGGGCCGTGAGCGCGCGAGCTGGCGCCGCGCCGCCGCGAAGACCACCCGCGGCGCGAGGTCTTTCATGCAGATGGGATTGCTGAAGCGGCAGTCCGCCGTGGCGCCGGGGTCGTAGCAGGGGGCGCACCAGATCGGACGCCGCAGCACGATGGCGTCGGGCGCGACCGGACCGCTGATCGCCGGGTCGGTGGGACCATAGAGCCCCACTACCGGCGTGCCCACCGCGCAGGCGATGTGGAGCGGACCGCTATCGCCGCTGATGACCAGATCAGCGCGGGCCAGCAGCGCCACCAGCTCCGCGAGCGCGGTCGCCCCGGCGAGGTCGGTGATAGGGTGGTGCGCGCGCCGCCGGATCGCCGCCGTCACGGGCGCGTCGCCGGGTGAGCCAGTCAGCGCCACGCGCGCGCCGAGCCGATCCACCAGCTCGTCGGCGAGGGTCGCCCAATGGGCCGCCGGCCAGCGTTTCGCCTGGCCGTTCTGCGCGCCGGCATGCAGGATCACCAGCGGCGCGGCGTGGCCGTTGGCGGCGGCATGGCTATCCGTAGCGGCCTGGCCGTTCGCGGCGCCCGGGGTGCCGATAGCGGCATGGCCGTCGGCGGTGGCGTGGGCGTTCGTGTGGTCCCGGCCATTCGCGGCGGTGGGGTCGCCGGTGGGAGGGGAGCCGATAGTTTCCGCCACCTCATCGGGACCGGCGAGGCCGTGGCGGGCCAAGAGCTGGCCGACACTGCGCGCGGCCTCCGGCGCCACGCGCAGGGATGGCAGCTCCGCGCTGGGGTCCACGATCCCGCCGGCGGCGCGGGCCACCGCCAGCGCGTACACCGCCTCGTGCTGGCGGATCCGGTAGCGACCGCCCGGGACGGGGTGGGTCATGAACGATGGGTACGCCTCGCCGACATAGCCGACGCGGCGCCGCGCGCCGCTCACACGCGCCAGCACGCTGGCCCAGTCGCCCGAGACGCTGACGCACAGGTCGTAATGTTCGGCACGCAGCCGCGCGATCAGCGCGAACGCGCGCCGCCAGGCGTTCGGACTCAGCAGCGAGAGCGGGTGGCGCCAGATGTTCGGGTCGTACGTCACGAAGTTCACGTCGCCGGCCTCGCCCGCCAGCACACCCATCGAGGAGGGGAGCACCAGCAGGTCGATGCGGGCGTCGGGATACCCGCGGCGCAGGGCGCGCACGGCGGGTAGAGAGAGCACCAGGTCGCCGATCAGGTCCACGCGGATGATGAGGATGCGCCGGACGGCCGGGTCGCCCGCGCGCAACGGCCGCCGCGGCACCAGGTGCGCGTCGCCCAGCGGACCCAGGATCCCGAGCGCGGCGCGCACGACGCCCTGCACCGCATGCTTCACGCGCAGGTTCACCCGGATGCGCAGGCGCTGGTCATACGCCGGCCGGCGGTCGTAGCCCGCCTCCACGGCCTCCAGGTCCGCCATCGCATCCCCCAGCGCCGCGCCGCCCGCGCCCGCCGTGTCGGTACCGTCCCGCTCTATGCCGTCCCGCTCCATGCCGCTCGTGGTGCCCTCCATGCTCTCCGCGTCTCCGTCTGATCGTCCCAGTATAACACGGCCCGTATGCGCGGCCGGCCCTTTCCCCGAGAATACCCCCTACGTCCGCCGCCCACACGATGTCCTCGCGGCTCAGGATTCTCCCGAAAATAGCCCCGGTGGCGAGCCGCCACCACCTTCCATCCCTGGCCATTTTCAGGCCCATCGCCGACGGCGCGCCGTCATGGGGCTCCCCTCGAAAAGAGCCCGTGGCCCGCACGTGGTGCTCGCAGCTCAAGATGACACGCGGAACTTCAATTCCGCATCCTCGCCAAATCACCGTGCCCGCCCCTGGCCCACGGTCCCCACGTACCGGCCGCTACTCCCCCGGCGTAGGCGTCACGTCCAGGTCGCCGTTGCCGTTGTTGCCGCCGGTGCCATTGCCACCGCCCTTGCCCTTGCCGTGGCCATTGCCGCTGGGGGTCGCCGTCCCTTTCGCGTGGCCGCCGGCCGGATTCCCGTGGGTGCCGCCTGACGCCGGGACCTTGGGCAGATGGAGGTGCGCGTTCTGGGCGGCCGTCATCTCGTTTGCCAGGGTGGTGCCGAGCGTCTGGGCGAACGCGGCGTTCCCGCGCTGTGTCTCGTGGTCTTGCGCGCGCTGGAGGCGTCCCAACTCCTGGGCGAGCGCGGCCACGACCGTCCCCGTGCCTTCATGCCGGTCCGTCATGGTGGCGGAGAGCGCGATGACTTGCTGGATGTCGGTCGCGAGCTCGGCGGTGAGATCCTGGGCGGTGGCGTCGTTGCCGCGGTCCGCCTCCGCCTGTGCCTCGGCCAGCCGGTGGTCCGCGATGGCGATGAGCACCTCGCCGCGCCGCTGGTCGGTGATGGCGGTCGTGAGGGCGAGCCATTCCTGTCCGCGTTTGACGCCATAGAGTGGGTCGCCGGGCAGCGCGGAGGCGGCGGCGTTCCCGACTCCCCAGCCAAGCCCAACGCAGAGGACCACGACGGCGGCCGCCGCGGACAGGGCACGGCCGACAAGGCGCCGGCGCGTGGCGTGGTGGGGCATGGCGCGCGCGGTGGTGCCGGGCATGGGCGTGACCACTCCGGGTAGACCCGCTGGCGCAATGGTGGTGAACGGCGTGGGCGCGAGGGCGGGCCACGCTGATGCCGCCGATGCCGCCCACGGAGCGGGCGGCGCGGCGGTGGGGATCATCCGGATGGCCGGTGCGGCGGGGATGGTCGGCGACTCGTCGATGCGTGGATCTTCGCCGTTCGCCCCATCGGCCAGCGCGGCCATCAGGCGGGTGCGCATACGCGTCCGTGCCGCGCCCGCCTCGGCGGAACCCACCCGTCCCAAGGCACGCGCCAGGGCCAGCCGGTCCGCGAGCGCGGGGTCGGCGCCGCCGTCGCGCGCGACGCACTGTTCCATGGTGAGGCGGCCCGCGGCCAGCTCGTCCAGGCACGCGGCGAAGATGTCCTCACGCTCGGTCATGAGTCCTCCTCGCTTTCCCCTGGGCCGCGCCTGTCCACAGTGGGTTCGATTGGGCCCGGTTCTCGCGCGCCCCGCTCGACTGAACGAGGGCCCGGCGGAGCGCGTCGATCGCGCGGAATTGCAGGCCCCGCACCGTGCCCTCCTGCTTGCCCATGTGCTCGCCGACCTCGCGCGCCGAAAGCTCGCCCACGAAACGCAGCAGGACCACTTCGCGCTGCTCTTCAGTCAGGGTCGCCAGCGCCGCGCGCAGCTCCTCCACCGTCAGACGCCAATCCAGCACGGACGCTGGATCGTCGCGCGCGTCGTTGGGCAGGTCGCGTTCATCCACCTCGTCCAGCGGGGCAGCCTCGCGCAGATGCCGGTAGCGGTCCACCAGCGCGTTGTGGGCCAGCCGGAAGAGCCACGCGCCGAACGACCCGGGCCCCCGCGAGACAAAGTGCCCGATGCCGCGCCACGCGTTGAGGAAGACCGTCGCCGCGAGGTCCTCGGCCTCGGCGGGCTCGCCCACTTTGAGGAGCACGTAGCGGAAGATGCGCTCGAAGTAGAGGTCGTAGAGTGCGCCAAACGCCTCGTGGTCTCGCGCGATGGCGCGCTCCACGAGGGCATCCAGTGCGTCTTCCCGCTCCACGGGGAGCCTTCCTCTACTGAAAACTAACGTCGCGAAATCGTGGATGTTAGGGCTCGGGCAGGGGCCTTGGGTCCTCTCCCCCAGCCCCTCCCCGTTGCGACGGGGAGGGGAGCCGGAGGGATGTACCGCCGAGGGCGCGAGTATCCGCCAGTGGCAGCGCACGCTCGACCTCCGCGCGTCCGACGGAGTGCGCCAGCCAGGTCTCGTGGCCGGCCGCGCGCAGCCGTTGCTGGGCCGCGGCCGCCGGGGACAGCTCGCGGAACGGCGCGAAGAGCGTGGGCCCGCTGCCGCTGAGCCGGACCACCGGCGCCCCAGCGGCGAGCAGATCGTCCCAGGCCCGTGCCACGAGCGGGTAATCCCGCCGGACGCTCGCCTCGAAGGTGTTCACCAGTCGGTCCAGCGGCAGCGGCGCGCCGCGCCGGACCGCACCGGCGACCTCCGCCGTCGCCGCGCCGTCGCCCCAGTCGCCGGGTCCCAGCGCCGCGAAGGCCGCCCCGGTCGGGACCGCCACCGGCGGCTTCAGCAGCACGAGCCAGAGCGGCTCCGCGTCCGGCAGGGATGTCACGCGCTCGCCGCGGCCCTCCACCAGCGCCGTCCCCCCGGCCAGGAAGAACGGCACGTCCGAGCCGAGCTGGGCGGCCAGCTCCCGCAGCGTCTCCGCTGACATCGCCACGCCCCAGAGGCGCGCGAGCGCCAGCAGCGCCGCGGCAGCGTCGGCGCTGCCGCCGCCCAGCCCCGCCTGAACCGGCGTCTCCTTGCGCAGCTCGATCCGGACACCGCGATCGCTCCCGGCCGCGGCCACCACATGCGCCGCCAGCAGGTGCGCGGCCCGCAGCGCCAGGTTGGCTTCGCCGGCCAGCACGGGAACATCGCAGACCAGCGTGCGCGCGCCGTCGGGCGCCGGGGCGAGGGCCAGTGTGTCATGGAGCGAGATGGCCTGGAGCACGCTCGCCAGGTCGTGGAAGCCGTCCGGGCGCCGGCCCAGCACCTCCAGCGTGAGGTTGATCTTGGCGTACGCCGGCACGAAGACGGCGTGTGTCCAGGCCATCCTTCTCCCCTTCCCTCGGAGTCCCCATTATAATGGCGTTGCGGCTGGCGCGCGACAGCGCATGCCAGGAGTACCACCGGCGGGCGAGGACGGCGGGCGAGGACGGCGAGCGCGGAGGCGACTGAGCACGGAGACGAGTGAGGAGGCGACGATGGCGTGGGACGAGACGGGGCCGAAACGGCGCCGGGGGCGGGCGGCGTACCGCGTGGCGCCAGTCTGGGATGCCGAGCGCGTGCGCGCGCTACGCCAGCACCTGGGCCTGACCCAGGACGCGTTCTCCACGCGGCTGGGCATCCGCCAGCAGACCGTGAGCGAGTGGGAGGTGGGCAAGCACGCCCCGCGCGGCGCCAGCCGCACCCTGCTCACCAGCATCGCCGAGCGCGCCGGCTTCGCCTATCAAGTCGTGGCGTCTCTCGATGGCGTGGATGGGCGGGACGCCGTCGGGCCGGCGGGCCCGAGCGACGGGGCGCCCGACGATCTCCATCCGTGACCTCGTTCCATGCCATCTGGCTCCGCATAGGCACCCGCGAACTCTACTCGTCGTAGCACGCGGTGTCAATTGCCTCGTGCATCTTCCCGTTCAAGACAAACCCCGCGCGCCGTGATAGAATTGTAGAGATCCGGCGACCAGCACGGGCTCCACGCCACCATGAAACAACCAACCAGTGGTGGGGGGAGTAACGGCACCATGAGCCAGATGCGGGCGGGCAGCCATTCACCAGTGGTGGGGGCGCCGGCGGGGCCCGTGGCCGGAGAGTCGCCCTGGGGATCCGACCGCGCCGCGCCCTCCGCGTTCCTCCCGCTGGTGCGCGTGTCGCTGCGCCAGGCTGGGCGTCGTGCCACTCTACGGCCTCCTGGTCGCCAATGTCCAGCTCCAGGCCGCCATCAACGGTGCGACGCTCGGCGTCCCGCCCTACGTGCTCACCGCCGACCCGCGCGCCCTC
>JANWHL010000283.1 GCA_025450405.1 Ktedonobacterales bacterium | reverse complement strand
GGGCGCCTTCGTCATCCTCGGCGGCTACCTCAGCTACGCTCTCGCCCAATACCTCCACATCGACCTCTTCCTCGGCCTCTTCATCACCATGCCGCTCATGTTCGGCCTGGGCGTCCTCATCGAGTGGCTCTTCATCCGGCCGCTCAAACGCGACCGCATCATGCTCTCCATCCTCGTCACCTATGCCATCGCCATCATCATCGAAGGCGCGCTCGGCCGCATCTTCAGCACCGACCTCGTGAAATTGGACGCCTGGTATACCACCAGATCCTTCAACGTCTTCGGGTTTTACATTGGCTACATCTACTTCTTCGCCTTCTTGCTCAGTGTCGCCCTGCTCGTCGGCCTGTATCTCGTGCTCTATCGCACCAAGTTCGGCGCCAGCCTGCGTGCCACCGTACAGAATCGCACGGCTGCCCAGCTCATCGGCATCGACGTCGAGCGGGTTTCGGCGCTCACCTTCGGTCTCGGCGTCGCGCTCACGGCCGCCGGCGGGGTCGCCTTCGGCGCCACCAACAGCTTCAATCCCGGCAGCCACTATGACCTGATCTCGCGCCTGCTCGTCGTCATCGTCCTCGGCGGCATGGGCAGCCTCGGCGGCGCGCTCGTCGCCTCCTTCGGCATGCTCATCATCGAGGACGTGACGGCGGTTGTCTGGGACCCCGTCTGGGCCACCACCGTCTTCTTTATCCTGCTCGTCCTGGTGCTCATCTTCCGCCCGCAAGGGCTCTTTGGCCGGCTCGCGGGGAGGCAAGCGTGACCACCCAGTCCCCTCAATCGCCAGCGATCCCCACCGACCGCCTGGCGCTCATCAAGCCGATCGCGCTCGTCGTGCTGCTGGCCGTGGCGCTGGCCGTGCCTTCCGCCGCGCCCGTGCTCTTCCCCGGTACGGCCATCATGGCGATCGCGGTCTTCACCGTCCTCTACGCCGCCTGCGCATCCGCGTGGAACATCTTCTCCGGCTACACGGGCTACATCGCCCTCGGGCACGCGGTGTTCTTCGGCAGCGGCGCCTATGCCCTGGCAATCATGTGCAAGGGGTGGCATGTCCACAGCGATTACGGCCCGCTGCTGCTGCTCCCGCTCTGCGGGGTGATTGCCGCGATCATCGCCATCCCCGTCGGCATCATCTCGCTGCGCACCCGCGGCCACACCTTTGTCGTGATCACCATCGCCACGTTCTTCATCTTCCAGCTCCTCGCCTACAACCTCCGTTTCATCACCCAGGGATCGGCGGGCCTGGAGCTGCCGATTCCCTCGTGGTCCGGCGCCGCCTTCGATCCGCCGTTCTACTACACCGGTCTGCTCATCCTGCTGCTCGCGGTCGGCGCCTCCTGGTGGGTGCGGCGGTCGAAGTACGGTCTGGGCCTCCTGGCCATCAAGGACGACGAAGACCGTGCCCGCGGCCTCGGTGTCCGCACTGGCCCATCCAAGCTGCTGGCCTTCACCCTCTCCGCTTTCTTTGTGGGGATGCTCGGCGGCCTCTGGGCCTACTACATCGAGTCGGTCTTCCCCAATTCGGGCTTCGATGCGCTCTTCGATGTCGCCATCGCGCTCATGGTCTTCCTTGGTGGCCTGGGGACCCTCGCCGGCCCGATCCTGGGCGCGCTCATCCTCATCCCCGCCCAGCAGTATGTCGCGTCCGACCGGACGCTCACCAGCTGGTATCTCATCCTCTACGGCGCCCTATTCCTCGTCGTGATCCTGCTCCTGCCCGAGGGCATCCTGCCCACTGTCCGCAAGCGCCTCATCCAGTGGCGTGGCCGCCGCCCGGCCACCGGCGCCGCGCCTGGCGCCACACCCGGCGCGTTCCCTGGCGGCCCGCCGCGCTCGGGCCCGCCCGGCCGCGTCGCACCGGTCTCGAGCGATGGAGGCGAGCGGTGAGCTACCTCGAAGTCCACACGGTCTCAAAGGCCTTCGGCGGCATCCAGGCGCTCAACGCCTGCTCGCTCGGCATCGAGCGGGGCCGCATCACCGGCCTCATCGGACCCAATGGCTCTGGCAAGACGACGCTCTTCAACGTCATCACCGGCTACGAGCGCCCGGATGACGGCCAGGTCTGGTTCAACGGCGCGGCCATCACCAACTCCGCGCCCGACGCCGTCTTTGGCCTCGGCATCGGCCGCACCTTCCAGATGAGCCGCATCTTCTCGCGCCTGACCGTCCTCGAGAACATGCACGTCCCCGTGCCGCGCCGCGGTGGCCTGGGCATCCTGCGGAGCTGGACCTCCGCGCGCGAGCAGCGCCAGGCGCTCGAGCTGCTCGACTTCGTTGGCCTCATTCCTCTCAAAGATGTGCCGGCGGAGAACCTCTCCTACGGCCAGAAGAAGCTCCTCGAGTTCGCCTGTGTGCTGGTCGCCGAGCCCCAGGTCATCCTCCTCGACGAGCCCGCCGGCGGCGTCAACCCCACGATGATCAACTACCTCGCCGGCCACATCCGCCAGCTGAATCGGCGCGGCATCACGTTTCTCGTCGTCGAACACAACATGGAATTCGTCATGGGCTTGTGCGATACCGTCTTCGTGATGCATCGCGGCACCACCATCGCGGGCGGGACTCCGGCCGAGGTGCGCAACAATCCCGCTGTGCTGGAAGCCTACCTGGGAGACTGACCGCCATGCTGCTGAAACTGACCAATGTCGTGGCCGGCTATGGCGGCGGCGATGTCCTCCAGGGCGTGGATATCTCCGTCGAGCGCGGTTCGATCACGTGCATCGTCGGCCCCAATGGCGCCGGCAAATCCACCGTCCTGCGGGTGGTGAGCGGCCTGCTCAAGCCCCGCATTGGCCAGGTGGTGTTCAACGACCGCCCCATCGGCGGCCTGAGCCCCCGCCAGATCCTTGCTCTCGGCATTGTCCAGGTGGCGCAGAGCCACAGCCTCTTTCCCAAGATGACCGTCCGCGAAAACGTCCGCCTGGGCGCGTTTATGCTCAACGACCGCGCGCTGGTCAATCGCCGCCTCGCTGAGGTCGAAGCCCTCTTCCCGCTCGTCCGCGAGCGCGCCGACGAGCGCGCCGCCAGCCTCTCCGGTGGCCAGCAGCGCCTGGTCGAGTTCGCCCGTTCGCTCATGCTCGACCCCACCCTCATCCTTCTGGACGAGCCCTCCATGGGCCTCGACCCCAAAGCGCTCCGCCAGGTCATGGGCATGGTCACCACCATGCGCCAAACTGGCAAGACCGTCTTGCTCGTCGAGCAGAACGCCCGCGCCGGCCTCAGCATCTCCGACCATGGCATCGTCATGGAGAGTGGCCGCGTCCGGCTCGAAGGCTCGCACCAGGAGATCCTGAGCAACCCGGAGATCAGCAGCCTCTATCTCGGGGGCACCATCGCTGGACCCGCGCGCCCGACCATGCCGTAGGGGTGGCGCGCCGCCAAACCCAGCCGCCGCAACGCCGCCAGTGTCCGCGGAGACGCGGCGGCCGTCGCGCCCGGCCGCGCGAGCGCGGTCGCCAGCCGCTCCAGGTCGGCGACCTCGTCCACGTCGAAGGTCGCCGGCAGCCGCGTCACGTCCAGCCCCAGAGCTCCCGCGCGCGCCACCGTCTCCGCGTACACGCGCTCCGTGCTCATCGCGATGCCGCGGAAGAGATCGGGCACCTCGCTCGTCGCCCGCAGCCCGATCAAATAGTAGCCCCCATCCTCGGCCGGCCCGAGCGCGATCCGCGTGTCCCCGATGGCCGCGAACGCCTGGCGTACCCACCGCGCCGGCAGGTGCGGCGAGTCCGAGCTACTCACGACGATGTCGCCGTATCCCGCGGCCCGCAGGTCTTCGCAGACGTGATACAGCCGCGTCGCGAAGTCCTCGCCGCGTTGGAGCGGGACACACGCGCCCGCCCCCACCACCTCGCGCAGGTCGCCCGGCCCCGGCGCCCGCGCCCAGACCAGCCTGTAGCCATCCCGCGCCGCCGCGCGCGTGAAGCGCGCCGCCAGGTCGCCCAGGAACGCGCGATACAGCTCCGCCGCGGCCCGTGGGCCTATGCGCGCCGCCAGCCGGGTCTTGGCCACCCCTGGCGTGGGATACTTCGCCACAATCGCCAGCGCACGCCTCGCACCCGCGCCCATTCCTTCGCTCATGGCGCGGCCTCCTCAGCCACCTCCCCGTGCGCCAGCGGCCCCACTGCCGCCGCTCCAGATGGTGCCACCCCCGGCCCCACCGGACGCCAGCGCGCGTACCGCGCGATCGTCGCGACGATCGCCCGCGAAGCCCGCAGCGTCCCACCCAGCGTGCCCGCCACCTTCGATCGTCCCCCCGCCCGCCGGTGGTAGTCCACCGGCGCCTCCACCACGCGGTAGCCCGCGCGCCCCGCCTTGATCAGCATCTCGGTGGACCAGCCATACGTCATCTCGCGCATGTCCAGCGCCAGCAGCGCCTCGCGCCCGATCGCCCGCACGGGCCCGAGGTCGCTCACCCGCACCCCCGCCAGCGGCCGCAGCAGCAGCGCCGCCAGCGCGTTCCCCACACGCTGCTGCGGCGTCAGCGCGCCCGGCTCGACGTGCCCCCGCGCCCGCGAGCCCATCGCCAGGTCCGCCGCGCCCCGCGCCGCCAGCCCCGCCACCCGCGCCGCGCCGTCGAGGTCATCGCTCCCGTCCGCGTCCATCAGCAGGATGAGGTCGCCGGGCGCGGCCGCGAGCACCCCGGCCAGGCACGCCCGCCCGTAGCCCCGCCTTGGCTCGCGCACCACCACCGCGCCGGCCCCCGCGGCCACTTCCGCCGTCCCGTCGTCGCTGCCGTTGTCCACCACGATCACCCGCCCCAGCCCCAGCGCGCGCAAACCGGCGTGCGCCAGCAGCGCCGCCACCTGCCCGCCCACGGCCTCCTCCTCGTTCAGCGCCGGCAGCACCACCGTGATCCGTCGCGCTGCTTTCATCGTCCCGCCCCCGTCCATGTCATCCTCCGGAACATAAAGCCATGGCCGGATCGCCGCCGGCATGTCGGTGCCTTCATCCGTGTCCGGACCATCTCCACCTTCCGCCGCGCACACCACACGCCCCGATGCTAGGATTCTCGCGAAAATACCCCGCTGGCCGCGCCGTCGCTGGCTCTTCGTCCCCTTTGCCCGCCACTCCCATGCCCCGCTCGCCGTTCAGGATTCCCTCAAAATAGCCCCACGGTTGAGCCGCCGCATCCCCCCAACTCCTTTCGTCCGCCGCCCTCACAAAACGCTCGAAGCTCAGGATGACACGCGGAACTTCAATTCCGCATGCCCGCCCCACCGCCGCGCCCGCCATCCGCCGCTCGCGTCGTGCGCCAGCCTCCCCTCTCCTCGCAAGGAGAGGGGCTGGGGTCCCCCACTGGGGGCTGGGGTCCCCCACTGGGGGCTGGGGGTGAGGACCGCAGACCCCGCCTCATTGTGAATCCACCCCCCCGTCCAGTGTTGGCCCACGATCTTACGCGCGTCTTGCGTACAGCGATTCGCACGCCGCGATCCACCCGCTACCGCGCTCGCGACGGCGCCAGGCCCGCGCTCCCGCCCGGCGCAAGACTTTCTGGCGCAAGACTTTCTCAAGATGTGACAACTATAGTGAGGCGAAGCGGCTGGGGCCCCAGCCTGTGGGCGCGCGCGGCCGCGCCAGGAACCAGCGAGCGCGGAGGCGGCATGGCGGAACGACAGACCGAAGGCGGCGCGGCGATCAGCGCAACCATCGAGACACGGCGCCACGCGCTGATCGTCGAAGACGAGGCGTCCATTCGCGAGGTGGTGGCCCAGTACCTCGAGCTCGAAGGCTTCGCCACCACCCAGGCCGCCGACGGGCTGGAAGCCTTGCGGATCGCCGCGAAGCAGCCCCTCGATCTCGTCGTACTCGACCTCATGCTCCCCGGCGTCGACGGGCTCGAGGTCTGCCGCCGGCTCCGTGGCGCCAGTGCCGTGCCGATCATCATGCTGACCGCCCGCGGGGACGAAGAGGATAAGCTCCTCGGCTTTGGCCTCGGCGCCGACGACTACCTCGCCAAGCCGTTCAGCCCGCGCGAGCTGGTGATGCGCGTCCGCGCGATCATGCGCCGCATCGCCGCCACCAACGTCCCCGCGATGGTGCTCGCCGGGACCCTGCGCTTTGGCCCCCTCACCATCCAACCCGAGCTGCGCGCCGTCCACCGCGATGGCGCGCCGGTCGAGGTGACCGCCAAGGAGTTCGATCTCCTCCACTTCTTGGCCAGCCATCCCGGCCAGGTCTTCAGCCGCCAGCAGCTCCTCGACAACGTCTGGGACTACGATTACTACGGCGACGCCAGCACCGTGACCGTCCACATCCGCCGCCTGCGCGAGAAAGTCGAGATGGACCCGGCGCGTCCCCAACACATCAAGACCGTGTGGGGTGTGGGCTACAAATTCCAACCCTAGCGCACCGATCCCCCAGCGGGAGGGAAGACATGCTGACGACCCGTGAGCCCGCCGCGCACGCGCTCCTTGCCCCACCGCCATCCGCCCCTTCCGGGCGCCCCCCCTGGCGCGCCTGGGCCGCCGCGTCCGCGCGCTGGCTGGGGGTGTGGGCCCTCGCCTGGGTGGTGACCCTGGTGGTCTGCGCCCTGCTCCTCCATCCCCCCGCCGCCCACCTCGCCGCCCTCGCCCGCTACCTCGTGGTGGGCGGTGTGACCTCGGTCCTCCTGGGCGCCGCCGCGCTCTGGCTGACCGCGTCTGGCCCCCTGGCGAGTGTGCGCGTGCGTTTCGCCATCCCGGCTGTCCTCACCGCCCTGATCATCTCCTTCAACGTCCTGCTCGTCGCCCGCCTGATGTTCCTCTCCGACGCCGATAGCCTCCTCGTGCTCGACATTCTGCTGTTTAGCGCCGTGGTGGGGGTGGCGCTCTCGTCTTCGGTCTCCGGCGCGGTGGCCGCCGCCATACGCCGCGTCGAGGCCGGCGCGCGACGCGTCGCTGGTGGTGACTACGGCTTTCGCCTCACCGCGGGCGATGTGAGCGGCGCCAACGAATTGGTGCGGCTCGGGGCGTGGTTCAACCAGATGGCCGCCAGCGTCGAGGAGGCCTTCGCCCGCCAGCGCAAAGCCGAGCGCGAGCGGCGCCAGGTCATCGCCGCCCTCTCGCACGACCTCCGCACCCCCCTCGCGTCCATCCGCGCGCTCATCGAGGCCGTCACTGATGGGGTCGTCACCGACCCGGCCGTGGTCGCCCGCTACCAGCGCACCATCGACATGGAGGTGCGCCACCTCTCCGTCCTGATCGATGACCTCTTCGAGCTGGCGCGCCTCGAAGCCATTCCGCCTGGCCGCCCCGGCCCCCGGTTGGAGCTGGTGGCGCTCGACGACCTGATCTCCGACCAACTCGAAGCGATGTCCGCCCAGGCCGCTCAGCGCGGCATCCAGCTCACTGGCGAAGTCACCGGCGAACTGCCCCCGGTCCGGGTGGACGCGCGCCAGGTCCACCGCCTCCTGGCCAACCTGGTCCAGAACGCGCTCGCGCATACCCCGTCCGGCGGTCGCGTCGCCGTCCACGCCGCGGTTCGTGATGGCCGCGTCGCCCGCGACCCCTCTCGCACCGCGTCCCTGGACGACCCCACCGCGGCCCCCGTCGTGCTCGTGCGTGTCGCCGACACGGGTGAGGGCATCCCCGCGAACGACCTCCCACATGTTTTCGAGCCGATGTACCGCGGCGAAACCTCGCGCCGGCGCGACACCGGAGCACCACCCCAGAGCGACGCGAGCGCGCTGGATCGCGCCCCGCCGCCGGCCTCTGGCGCCGGCCTGGGCCTGGCGATCGCGCGTCGCGTGGTGGAGGCCCACGATGGCCAGATCTGGGCCGAATCGCCGCTCTCTTCGGAGGCAAGGTCGCTTGTTCGTGGACCCGCGTCCGGGGGCGATCGGGACACTGGCCCAGGGCGTGCGAACGGGGCCGAATGGGGCGATCTCGCCCTGGGCGACTCCGCGGCGGGCGCCGCGCCGGGCACGTGCATCAGCTTCACACTGCCCGTCCACCGCTCCGCCGCCCCGTAATGCCGGCGTAAGCTCTGTCACGCACCCACAACGTCGCCAATCTATCGTCGTGATTGGCGGCGCACCGGCGCCGCCCCTCCACGCGGAAAGGCGGCGTTCATGGCGCGACTCGTCGGCGAGGCCCCGGTGCCCACGTGGAGATCGTTCGCGGTCTCCGCGCCATGGTCGGTGACCCGGTCCAACGCGTTCCGCCCGCTGGCGCTGACCGGCCTGGCGCTCACGTCGATCGCCGGCTACGCGGCGTTCCACCCGCTCGCCCCCGCCGCGCTGGTGGGCCAGACCGCCCCCATCACCCTCCTGACCACCGCCCTCTGGGTGCCCTACGCGCTGGCGTGTTGGCTGCTGCTGGCGTGCCCCGCTCCGCTCGCGCGCGGCTGGCGCCGGTTGGAGTGGGCCGTGCTCGCCGGCGGCGCGCTGATCTTCCGCGCCCTGCTCCTGCCCATCCCGCCGCTGCTCTCGCGCGACGCCTATCGCTATCTCTGGGACGCCAACCTCACCGCGCACGGTCTCAGCCCCTACCTGCACGGCCCCGCTTGGCCCGGCTACGACGCCCTGCGCGACCCCCGCTTCTACACGCGCATTCCCTGGAGCAACGTGCCCACTATCTATCCGCCCGGCGCCCAGTTCCTCTACCGTCTGGCCTATGCCATCGCGCCGCACAACGTCTGGATGATCAAGGGCGAGATGACGATCCTCGATCTGCTGGCCGGCGTCGCGCTCGTGGCGCTGCTGGTCCGCCGCCGCCAGGACCCGCGCCGCGCCTTCATCTACCTCTGGGCGCCGCTCCCGATCGTCGAGTTCGCGCTGAACGGCCACGTCGATGCCGCCGCCGTCGCGCTGATCACGGCCGCGCTCTGGGCGAATACCACCCGCTTCCGCGGCTCACGCGCGCTCGTCGGCATCCTCATCGCCGCCGCCACGCTCGTCAAGCTCTATCCCATCGCCCTGGTCCTCGCCCTCGGCCGCCGGCGCGATTGGGGCCTCGCGGCGGCGCTCGCGGCCACGCTGGCCCTTGGCTACGCTCCCTACTGGCACGAAGGCTTTGCCGCCCTCGGCTTCCTCGACACCTATCTGACCCAGGTCCACATCAACTATGGCGGCGCGCTCCTGGCCCTGCGCTGGCTCGGCGGCCTCCTGAACGTGAACATCATCGCCGTCCAGGCCGCGGGCATGGCTGGCGCCGCCGCCAGCGTCGCCGTCGTGGTCTGGCTGCGCCCGCGCGGGTCTGACTCCCCTCTCCCACCGGGAGAGGGGCTGGGGGTGAGGTCTCCTGACTCCCCTCTCCTCGCAAGGAGCGGGGCCGGAGGTGAGGACCCTTTCCCCTCCTCTGTATCCTCTGTGGTTCATCCGCCTCCTCTCCGCCTCGGCCCGCTGGGCGCGGCTGCCGTTCTGATCGTGATCTGGCTGGCGTTCTCGCCACACATCTTCCCCTGGTACGCCGCCGCGCTGCTGCCCTTCTGCGCCGCGACCCTCGCCGTCGCGCGCCACGTCGTGGCGGCCCTCGCGCTCGGCGCCTGGCTCCTCACCGGCCTCCTGCCGCTCACCTACATCGCCTACGTCTCGGACTCCTACGCCTGGCTCTATCCCGCCATGTATCTCGTCACCGCCGTCCTCACGCTGGCCCTGATCGCCCGCGCGTGGCCGCGCCTGGCGGCCTGGCGGGCATCTCCGTGGCGAGCCTCTCTGCCAGCATTGACGGCACGCGACGCCCGGACGTCGCGCTCACCTCTAGCTGACCAACCGCTTCCCGACGACGTGCCCACCCGGCGCGCCTGAACGAAAGGATTGTTATGGCTACCGTCCTGAATCCCGTTCCCATGTCCACACCGTCTCTTGAGGTGCCGCTTCCGGTCGAGCTGTACCTGGAGAGCACCAACCGCTGCAACGAGCGCTGCGACCAGTGCCCGCGCACGCACCTGGGCCGCGAGCCCGAGAAAGACCTGACCCTCGCGGAGCTGCGCGCGATTACCGATCAGGTCCCAGGCCTCCGGCGCGCCGTCCTCCACGGCCTGGGCGAGCCGTTGATGAACCGCGAGTTGCCCGCCATGGTCGCGCACCTGCGCGGGCGCGGAGTCCACGTCCTCTTCAATACCAATGCCCTCCTGCTCGACGAGCGCCGCGGGCGCGCGCTGATCGAAGCCGATCTGAACGAGCTGCGCGTCTCCCTCGACGGCGCCACGCCCGCCACCTATGCGCGGGTCCGCGGCGTCAACGAGAAGGCGCTGCCCCACATCGTCGCCAACCTCCGCCGCTTCACGGCCCTGCACCGCTCCCTGGGGGCGGAGCGGCCGGTGGCCTCGCTCTGGTTCACCGCTATGAACGAGAACATCACCGAGCTGCCGCGCGTGGTCGAGATCGCCGCCGAGACCGGCGTGCCGGAGGTCTACGTCCAGCGCTTCATCTACTTTGGCTCCGGCCTGGCCCGCGAAGACCAGTCGTTCTTCGCCCGCGCGCACGACCGCGAGCTGGCCCTGATCCAGACCGCCGAGGCGCGCTGCCGCGAGCTGGGCATCCGCTTCCGCGCCACCGGAGCGACGACCCCCGCCGAGTATCTCGCGCGCGGCGAGCACCACGACCCCCGGCCCTGGTCGGACTGCCGGCGCCCGTACACCCTCGCCTACATCACCGCCCACGGCAATGTCTACTCCTGCTGCTTCGCGCCGTTCCACCCTGGCCGCGCCAGCGAGCGCCTGCTGGGCAACGCGTTAGACGAGCCGTTCGCCGCCATCTGGAACGGCCCTCGCTATCGCGCGTTTCGCGCCGCCTTCGCCAGCGACACGCCCTGGGACCAGTGCGCCGGCTGCGGCACCAGGTGGAGCTTGTAGCCATGGCCATCGCTCAGACGGACCGGCCCGACATGGACACACCGCACATGGACGGCCCACAGCCCGACATGGACACACCGCACATGGACACCCTTTTTAGCGCGCGCGCCCTGCTCCCGGACGAGCCACTCGCCCTGGACGCCGCCTTCCGTCTCCGCCATGCCGTCTTCGCGCACGAGCTGGGCTGGGTCCCCGGCGCGCGCTGTGGGCGCGAGCGCGATCGCTGCGACGATCTCGCCACGCACTTCGCCGTCTACACGCCACCTGGACCGCCCCCCGCGACCAGCCCACGCCTCGTCGGATACGCTCGCGTGCTCCTCCCCGAGCACGGCCTCATGCTCCAGCGCGAGTTCTCCGCCCTCCTCACGGGGCAGCCGCGACCCTGGGATCCGCGCGTCGCCTTCGAGGTCTCCCGCTTCGTGGTCCGCTCCGGACAGCGCGGGCGGCTCGGGCCCGACGGCCGCGGCGCCGTCGAGCATCTGGCGCGGGCCATTGCCACCTGGGCCATTGCCCACGGACGAACCGAATGGCTGAGCGTCTGCGAGGTTCGCCATGTCCGCGCCTTGCGCCTGCGCGGACTCCCTTTCGCCCGTTTCGGTCGGGTCGTCGAATACCAGTCCGGCGTCCCCGTCTGCGCCGCGCGGCTCGACCTGCCGCGTGCCGCCGCGCGCCTGCGTGTGCGTCGCCCCGCCGATTACGCCTGGTACATGGAAAGGATGCGCCCGCTATGCTGAGCGCTCTCCGGGCGCGCGGCGCCACGTCCGCGCTGATTGCCCGTGCCGGCGCATACGCCCGCGCGGCGCTGCCCGCGTTGGCTGCCGGTGTGGTGGCCTCGCTCTTCGCCACCGCGATCATGCTCGTCCTGCGGTTGATCTTCGGTGTGGTCACGCTGTCAGAGTTGGTAGGCGAGCGCATCCTGCCCAATCTGGACGCCGGCACCTTCGTCCACCTGCTGGTCGTCTTCGGCAAAATCCGCCCGCTGCTCTACACCCTCACCGGCCAGATCGTCCTCGGCATCCTCGTCGCGCCGCTCTATCCCATCCTGGCGGCGCGGCTCGCCCCGCGCCTGGGCGCGGCGCCCTCCACGCCCCCCACATCCTTCACCTCAGGCCCGCCTTCCACACGTTGGCCCGGTCGCGCTGAGTGGCTGGCGGCGGGCCTCATCGCGCTGGGCATGTGGCTGCTGGCGCTCGCGCTCTTCTGGCCAGTGCTCGCCGAGAATCTGCTCGGCTTCGGCGTGGCCACCGCCCAGACCATCACCGTCGTGGCGGTTGCCGGCATCTTCGCTGCCTATGGCCTCGCGCTCGCGCTGGTCTACGCCGCCATCCAGCCCGCCCCGACCCCCGCCGCCCCGCCGGCGACCGCTGACGCCTCACCCGCTAGCGCCCCGGCCACTGACGCCCTGCCCGCTGGCGCCGCGCATCCCCTTGCCCGGCGCGCGCTGCTGGCCCGCGCGGGCATCGCCGCCGTGGCGGGCCTTGTCCTCGGCGGTCTCAGCCTGGATGCGCTCCTCCAGGCGATCTCCGCGCGCTCCAATCTCGCCTACGAGGGCATGACCACCCCCGCCCCGCCACCAGCCATCACCCCCAACGCGAAGTTCTACGTCGTCAGCAAGAATGTGCTCGATCCTGGTGTCGTGCTCGCCGATTGGTCACTCGCGGTCGGCGGCCTCGTCCGCCGTCCCGGCACCTTCGACCTCGACAGCCTCCGGGCCCTCCCCAGCGAGTCGCGTGCCATCACCCTCGAGTGCATCGCCAACGGCGTCAAAGGTCACCTGATCAGCAACGCGATCTGGCGTGGCGTCACTCTGGGGGCCCTCCTGGCCGCGCGCGGGGGCATCGCGCCCGGCGCCAAGCACGTCCTCTTCACGTCAGCGGACGGCTATCAATCGAGCCTGCCCCTGGCGGATCTCCTGGAGGTCCGAACCCTGCTGGCCTGGGAGATGAATGGCCAGCCGTTGCCCACCCACCACGGTTTCCCCTTGCGCGCCGTCGTCCCTGGCCGCTTCGGCGAGCAAAGCACCAAGTGGCTCACGCGTATCGACATCGTCGCGGACCCGATTAAGGGCTTCTATCAGCGCCAGGGCTGGTACTCCGGCCCGGTCTACACCATCAGCCGGTTTGACGCGCCGTCCGGCGGCCAGCACCTCCCCGCCGGTCAGCCCACCCTCGCCCACGGCATCGCCTATGGCGGCGCGCGCGGCATCCGATCAGTAGAGGTCAGCACGGACGGCGGCCAGACCTGGAACGCCGCCACCCTCGACCCCGCCCTCTCGCCCCAGTCCTGGACCCTCTGGCGCTATCCCTGGATCCCGACCACCCCTGGCTCCCATGCCCTCGTCGTGCGCGCCACCGACGGCACCGGTGCGCCCCAGATCACCCGCGACCAGGGCACCGTTCCCAACGGCGGCACCGGCCTCCATCGCATCACCGTCGTCGTCTCTTGACCATCTCCCCACCACTTCCGTTCGCCTTCCGCCCAACCCCCGCGGCCCGGATGCCTTCGACAATAAGCCGATTTCCCAGCCGCGGCCGACCCCTGGCGCCCTTTGCCTGCCGCCCTCACGCCCGGCCCGCCTCGCTCGACACGCCGCCAGCCAGGATTACACGCGGACCTTCAATTCCGCATCCTCGCCACACCACTGCCTTCGCCCACGGTCACGGATCTTGCCTGCCCGACTCCCTCTCCTCGCAGGGAGAGGGGCCGGGGGTGAGGACGCCAGATGGGCCCCCCGTTCTCTCCCTCTCTGTCCTCACTGTGTTCTAAGTGGTCTCTGTGGGTCGTTCCTCCGTCCCCTCCGCGCCCTCTCCGCGCCCTCCGCGTCCTCGGCGGTTAAGTCCTCTCTTCTCTCTCTTCCTCTCTCTCCTCTGTGTCCTCTTTGTGAGTCCTTCCGGTTCCCCATGGGGGATAGGGGAGGGAGCACCAATATGGCGCCCCGCCCCGATGTTGTATCCTGACCGGGCGCGCCGTGCCCGCCTCACCTGGCCGCCCGGCACGCGTTGCGGACGGGCCCGCGTGTCGCCGCGGGTCGTGAGGTCGCGCCCGCCGGCGGTTCGCCCCGGCGAGCCCGGTTGCCGGAGGCACCATGGCAGAGATTCGCTTCGATCGACATTTCCGCACCCCCAGCTCCGAGGGCTACCATCTCATGCGTGGTACCGACCGGCTGGGCACCGTGGACCTGCACTTCACCTCCACCACCGTGCACTGCACCCTGATCCTTGAGCAGGATCTCGCCAGGGACGAGCTGGCGCGCCTCATCGAGCAGATCGATGAGGACCTCGTTCTCTCCGCCGACACGCCGCGCGACGACTTCCTGGTGAGCGCCTACCAGGGCAAGGAGATCGGCTTCTACAGCGATGAGTACCACGCCGACGACGAGGGCGTGGAGGTGAGCGTGGGCGATGAGGACGACGAGGACGATCAGCAATGATGGGCGCCTCAACCGCGCAGCCGCGCCGCCAGCGCCGTGTGGCGCCGACCCGCGCCCACCGTGCGCACCGCCCTGGCGACCGCGCGCCAGCTCCCCACCAGCACTACCACCCGCTTCGCCCGCGTCACCGCCGTGTAGAGCAGGTTCCGCTGGAGCATTAGCCAGGCGCTGGTCGTCAGCGGCACCACCACGCACGGATATTCACTCCCCTGGCTCCGGTGAATGGTCACCGCGTAGGCGTGCGTCAGCTCGTCCAGCTCGTCGAAGCCATAGCGCATCTCGCGCCCGTCGTCCAACCGCACCCGCACCAGCTGCTCCTCGAGCGAGATGCCCGCCACCACGCCCATGTCGCCGTTGAAGACCTCTTTGTCGTAGTCGTTGCGCAGCTGGGTCACCTTGTCGCCCACACGGAACACGCGCCCGCCATACCGCCGCTCTGGCACATCGGGCCGCGCCGGCGTCAGCGCCTCCTGTAGCCGCTCGTTCAGCGCGCCGGCCCCCGCCGCGCCGCGGTGCAGCGGACAGAGCACCTGCACATCCCGGCGCGGATCCAGCCCGAACTTGCGCGCGATCCGGTTGGCGGCAATGTCCACTGTCAGCTCGGCGACGCGCTCGTTGTCGTCCTCGCGGAAGAAGAAGAAATCGGGCAAGCCCCTGGTCTGGGGCAGCTCGCCCGCGTTGATGCGGTGCGCGTTCGTCACCACCCCGCTCTGTTGCGCCTGGCGGAAGATCCGCGTCAGCCGCACGCTCGGAATCACGCCCGAGGCCAGCAGGTCGCGCAACACCTCCCCGGCCCCGACGCTCGGCAGCTGGTCCACGTCGCCGACAAAGAGCAGGTGCGCCCCCGGCGCGACGGCCTTCACCAGCGTGTTCGCGAGCAACACATCCAGCATGCTCGCCTCGTCCACCACGATGAGGTCCGCGTCGAGCGGGTGCTCACGGTCGAACGCGGCATCGCCGCCAGGCCGGAGCCGCAGCAGCCGGTGCAGCGTGCTGGCCTCCATCCCCGCCAGCTCTTCCAGCCGTTTGGCCGCGCGCCCCGTGGGCGCCGCTAGGATCACCTTCGCGCGCTTGGCCCGCGCCAGCGCCACCACCGACCGCACGGTGAAGCTCTTGCCGCAGCCCGGCCCCCCCGTCAGCACACTCACCGAGCGTGTCAGTGCCAGGCGCACGGCCTCCTCCTGCTCGGGCGCGAGCTCAGCTCCCGTCTTGCCCCGCAGCCAGCCGAGCGCGGCCGCCCAGTCCACCGCGCGGAACGCCGCCAGCCGGTCGTGGTCGCTCGCCAGCAGTCGGCGCAGATTGCGCGCGAGCGCCGTCTCGGCCCGGTGAAACGGCACCAGGTAGACGGCCACCACCGGCTCAGACGGCTCCTCCTCGAGCTCCGGCGCGCCCTCGTCCGCCGCCCCCGCCGGCCGCGGCGCCGGCGCCAGCGTCTCGCGCACCACGCCCTCCTCGCCGGCCAGCTCCTCCAGGCACGGCCGCACCGGCCCCGGTTCCACCCCCAGCAGCGCGGCCGCTTGCGCCAGCAGCTCGCCCTCGGGCAGATAGCAGTGCCCGTCGTCGGCCGCCTCCGAGAGCGCGAAGCGCAGCCCCGCTTTGATGCGTTGCGGGCTGTCATGGGGGATGCCCAGGCTCCGGGCGATGGTGTCGGCGGTCTTGAACCCGATGCCCCAGACGTCCGCCGCCAGGCGGTACGGCTCATTCTTGACCACCGCGATGCTCGCGTCCTTGTACGTCTTGTAGATGCGCACCGCCAGGCTGGTGGAGACGCCCACCCCCTGCAAGAAGACCATTACCTCCTTGATGGCCTTCTGCTCCTCCCATGCCCGCGCGATGAGCGCCGTGCGCTTTGGTCCCAACCCCGGCACCTCGCCCAGCCGGCCCGGCTCTTCCTCGATGACCCGCAGCGTGTCCACGGCGTAGCGCGCGACGATCCGCTCCGCGATCCGCGGCCCGATGCCCTTGATCAGCCCCGACCCCAGGTAGCGCTGGATGCCCTGGGTGGTGGCCGGCAGCACCGTCGTGTAGTGCACCACCTCGAACTGGCGTCCGTACTGGGGATGCGTCTTCCACCGGCCCTGCATGCGCAGACTCTCGCCCGGCTGCGCCCCCAGCAAGTTGCCAACCACCGTCAGCAGATTCTCACCCGACGCGCCGCCCGCCCCGGCGCCCGCGCCATTCCCACCGCTCGCGCCACGCGTCGGGGCCACACGCGCGATGGTATAGCCGGTCTCGTCGTTCGCGTAGGTGACGCGTTCGAGCACGGCCTCGAGCGTGGAAAGGGGGATGGGCGGGGGTGTCGTGG
>JANWHL010000282.1 GCA_025450405.1 Ktedonobacterales bacterium | reverse complement strand
GGCGCACGAGCCGCCTCAATGACGAAGCTCCCCGCGCCGGCCCAGCGGCGGGCGCGTCGACCCGGAGCGGCCTGTTGACACACGGCGCTCTGCTGGCGCTCGTGGGCGGTTCATTGGCCGTGCAAAGCGCACCCAATGGCGGGACGACCGTGACACTCCGCGTGCCTCGTGTGTCTGAATTCGCGGACGTCTAGCGCAAGCCGGTCCTAGCCAACCGGCCCCGGCAAGTACCTACGGCGGGCGTGTTTGACAAGAAATGACGAGCGGGCTACGATAACTCCCGTCACTTCCGCGCGTCGGGCCACGCGCCGAGTCGCGAGAAGGGCGCGGTCCGGCCGCGGGCGCGCGTGATCTTTGGACTGAATCCGAACAGCCGGGTGGTTCTCCATCGTGGAGGCGCCGCCCGACGGACAGAGGGAGCGACATCCCATGGCAAAGAGCAAGAGTGGACTGCGGCACGCCGCCGCCCAGGAGCACAAGGCGATGCGGGCCGCCCACAAGGTGGACAGCACCATCTATATGGCCGAAGCGCTCACCAGCGGCAACCCCAAGCGCATCGAGCGCTATTTCCTGCGCCGGCTAGCATACAAATTGTTTGGGAAGTTCATGGGCAAGACGATTAACCGCATATAGTACGCGATTAGTCCACCAGGCCGAGGCGTTGCGCTTCGGCCTTGAATTGTTCGTGATACAGCCGCGCGTAGAGCCCTCCACGCTCGAGCAACTCGGCGTGCGTCCCCCGCTCTACCAGGTGGCCCGCGTCCATCACCAGGATGATGTCCGCCGAGAGGATCGTCGAGAGCCGGTGGGCGATCACCAGCGACGTACGTTGGCGGAGCAATGGCTCGAGGGCCGCCTGGATGAGCGCCTCGGACTGTGAGTCCAGCGAGCTGGTGGCCTCATCAAGAATCAGCACGCGCGGATCCTTCAGGACGACGCGGGCGATGGCAACACGCTGCTTTTCTCCCCCCGAGAGCTTGTACCCGCGCTCACCGACCACGGTAGCGTAGCCATCGGGCAGCCCCATGATGAACGCGTGAATGTTGGCGGCGCGGGCCGCCGCCTGAATCTCCTCGTCAGTGGCGTTCTCGCGTCCGTACGCGATGTTGTCGCGGATGCTGCTGTGAAAGAGATACGTCTCCTGGGTGACCATGCCAATCTGCTCGCCCAGGCTACGCAAGTCCAACGTGCGCAAATTGTGACCATCCAGCGTGATGCGGCCCGCATCCGGGTCGTAGAAACGCGGCACGAGATACGTGATGGTCGTCTTGCCGGCACCGCTCGGGCCGACCAGCGCCGCCAGATTTCCCGGTGGAATCGTGAACGACACGTCGTCGAGCGCGTGGCGGCTGGGCACGTAACTGAACGTCACGTGGTCGAACTGAATCTCGCCGCGCACGGGCGGGAGAACTACCCCGGCCGGCGGATTGGGGATTTCAACCGGCTCGTCGAGGTACTCATAAATGCGGTCGAAAAGCGCCGCCGAGGTCTGCACATCCACCCACACGTTCATCAGCGAGCCCGCCGGTGTATACAGCCGTCCGAGGAGCGCTACGAACGCGACGATGGCGGGCACGTCAATGGTGCCTGGCAGCACACGCAGCGCCTGCAGGCCCCCCACCCAGTAGATCAGCGCGGGCCCAAGCGTGCTGAACAACAAAATCGTCATGAAGAACCAGCGCCCGATGAGCGCCTGGCGCACTTGCAGCTGGCGCAAGTCCTGGTTGACGGCCTCGAAGCGGCCCGCCTCGTACCGCTCGCGCACGAACGTCTTGACGAGGACCACGCCGCTGATGCTCAACGTCTCTTGCAGAAAGGCGCTCATCTCGGCCAGTTTTTCCTGCGTCGCCCGGCTGATCCGCTTGCGCACACTGCCCACCTGTCGTGTGGGCAGTGCGAACGCCGGCACGATGATGAGCGCCACGATGCTGAGTTGCCAGTTGATCACGAACATCGTCGCCACCGTCACGATGACCGTCAGCACGTTCGAGGCAATGCTCACAAACGTCCCCGTGACAACGTTCTGGATGCCGCCGATGTCGTTGTTGAAGCGACTCATGATGTCGCCAATACGCGTGGAGGTATACCAACGCAGGCTCAGGCGCTGCAAATGCGCATAGACAACCCGGCGCAGGTCCGCCATCACCGCCTGACCAATGATGGTGTTGAGATAACTCTGTGCCACACTGAGGAGCCCGCCGCCGATGGCGACCGCGAGCGTCGCCACGAACAGCTCGGTCAAGAGGCGCGGGTCGCGCGCCCCCAGCAAATCCGCCAGAATGGCCCGCGTCAGCAGCGCCGGCACCACGCCGAGGCCAGCACCAATCGTAATGGCGATGACGATCAGGATGACCAGGCCCCCGTACGGCTTGAACAACGCCAGAACACGTCCCAGTGTCACGTGTTCCCGTGGCCGATTCAGCTTCTCGGGGTCGCTCGCGCCACCCCATCCCCACGCTCCATGCATCCCCATACCCCTCATGGGCGAATTCCTCACGGCCACCGCCAACCCGCGCACCCATTTAGATGCCGCGCGCTCAGGTCTGGCCCCGCGCTTGCCACCGGAGTCACGTTGCCAGTTCGTTAGCCACCGGGGCTCGCCGCCCGCTCTCGCTCCCAGTCGCCGCGCGTCTTGCCAAATATAAGGGTGTCGCGCAGCGTGCCCGTCGGGTCTCGGGTATCGCTCCGCAGGAGCCCCTCGCGCGCGTACCCCAGGCGCTCTGGTACGGCCGCGCTGCGCACGTTGTTGGCATCGCACCGGATCTCAACCCGATTGGCCGCGAGCTGTTCGAACGCGAACCCAGTCAGCAGAGCCGTGGACTCCGTAACATACCCAAGCCCCTGGGCGGAGGCCCGAATCCAATAGCCAATTTCCAGCGCGGGGACGTCCCACTGAATGCGATGGAACCCCGTGCTTCCGAGATACCGCCCAGTCGCGATCTCCCAGATCCCCATGCCCAAATCAGTGCGCAGCAGCCACTCCGCCGCCTGACGCGCGACGAATGCCCGGCTGTCATCCAAGGTCTGATGCTCAGACACCCAGGACATCCAGGGCCGTAGGTGCTCGCGCGATTCCTCGACCGCTTCGAACACGGCCTTGGCATCGCTGGGCCGATACGGGCGGACCAACACCCGCCGCCCCCGAATCTCATCGGGCAGCGCAATCAATATCGGCGGTCTTGGCATGGCCATCCCGGCCTTTCACGTAACGCTCCCCCACCTTCGGCGCCCCTTGTCACGGCCACCGTTAGGGAGTACTGAATAGATTGCGGCCCCCTCGAGCGGAGGAGGCCGATCACGAACGTCGATCAGTCCTTGGGCAGTATACGCCAGCCCGTGTCGACTCGCGGGCGCGGGAGGGAAGATGAGCACGACCATACCTGATCCATCTACACCGTTCGGGCAACATGTCGCGCAACGTCTGCGCGAGGACCTCATCGCGTGGCTCACCACCGTCGACGCGCGGGGCACCCCCCAGCCAAACCCAGTCTGGTTCCTCTGGGACGGCGCCACCTTCCTGGTCTACAACCTGAGCGACGCGAAGCGACTGGCTCACATTCAGGCCAATGCGCGGGTGAGCCTGAATCTGAACAGCACCGCGACTGGCGGCGACCTCGTCGTGATCACCGGCGAGGCACACTTGACCAGTGACGAATCGCCCGCGGATCAGGTGCCGGAGTACGTGGAGAAGTACCGCGAGCGCATCGCACAGAGCTTTGGGACACCCGCGGAGTTCGCCCGGCGCTACCCCGTGGCGCTGCGCATCACGCCAACGCGATTGCGCGGCCGCTAGGCCCGCTTGCCTACCATTGGTCCCAATGCAGCACGGTGTCCAACGGCGCGCGCGGTGCCGGTGAAAAGTCTGTCCCGAGGGTGTACGCCACGGGGATGAGCCCAGCTTGCGTGACCCGCTCGTATGGGATACCCACCACCGCCGCCGCTTCGCGCTCGAATTGCAGGTGCACCGAGGTCAGGGCGGTGCCCAACCCGCGCGCGCGCGCCGCCAGCATGAAGCTCCACACCGCTGGGTACACCGACCCCCAATATCCCGCTTGCACGGCCGCCGGCTGCCCGTCCACGCGCCCCCAGGCACACGGAATCAGCAATGCGGGGACCTCGTACATGTGCTCCGCCAAGTAATCGGCCGACGTCCGCACCCGGCTCTGCGTCGCGGCACGCTCGGCGTCAGTCGCCAGCCGGGCGGGCAACGGCGGCAAGTGCGCGACATAGAGGTCCCAGCCGCGGCGGTAGATGTCGCCGAGCGCCTTACGCCTGGCGTCGTCCGTGACCACCACAAAGTGCCAGGTTTGGAGGTTGCCACCGCTCGGCGCCTGCATGGCGATCTCCAGGCACTCGCGAATCAGCTCGGGCTCGACCGGGCGCGTGAGGTCGAGCCGCTTGCGGACAGACCGTGTCGTCGTCAGCACCTGATCCGGTGTGAGGTCCAGCATGCCCATCATCCATCCTCCTCATTCCAAGCGGCAAGTCTCATGGTCGCGATGGCGCGCACCGCTCATGGCGCCGTCGGTGTCACCACTACCCATATCTCCAACGTCTATTCCAACGCCGTCCAGCCCTCTTCAGCCTTAGCGAAAGTGCCGGCGCAACCGCTGCACGTGGTTCGTGTTGAGCTCAATCAGCACATCCCCCACCTCCGGCACACTCGCCTGGACCGCCGCGCGGACGGCGTCCGCCGTGGCCGCCCCCTGAGCCACCGAGGCTTGCGGGTCCACCTGCAGGCTGATTTCGACCAGCACGTCGCTGCCATGCGCCCGGCCGGTCACGGCGCTCACGGCCAGCACGCCCTCCACACCAGTCGCCGCCGCGCGCACACGGTCCAATGTCCCCGGCTCGAGGTTATGCTCCAGCAATTCGTGGCTCGCCTCGGCGCCAATCCGCACGGCCGTGACCAAAATGAGCACGGCAATCACCAGACCGGCGATGCCATCGATCCGGGGATTGCCAATTCGCGCGCCAATCACGCCCACGATGACCGCCAGCGAGCTCAAGGCGTCCGCCAGGTTGTCGCGCGCGTCCGCGGCGACGGCCAGCGACGTGACGTCGCGCGCGATCACCATCTCGATCCAGGCCATAATGAGCTTGACGACCAGCGTCCCGATCGCCACCCACAAGGCCAGGATGCCCGGCACCGCCTCGCCGTTGATGATCTTCTGGAGCGAGTCCCACCCAAAGACCAGCGCCACCGCGACCAGCACGCCAGCCGAGGCGGCGGCCGCCAGCACCTCCGCGCGGTCGTGGCCGTACGGATGGTCCTCGTCGGCGGGCCGGCGGGAGTAAATCAACGATCCCAGGACCAGCACGTTGTTCGCGAGGTCC
This sequence comes from Ktedonobacterales bacterium, assembly GCA_025450405.1. Taxonomy (GTDB): domain Bacteria; phylum Chloroflexota; class Ktedonobacteria; order Ktedonobacterales; family JADMIN01; genus JANWHL01. The sequence continues at coordinate 4,239 of JANWHL010000282.1, read as the reverse complement.
GCGCCCGAGTGGCCCGCATCCGCCAGCAAGGCGGCCGAGCCCGATGCCACACCGGCAATCGCCTTGACCACCACCAGGATGATGTTGATGACCAATCCAAGTAGCGGCCCGCGCACGGCCGCGTTGAAGCGCTGCGCCGCCGTGCGATATCCGTGGGGCCGCGGGGGCCCTGGTGCCAGTTCCGGACCAGCCCCACTCACTCCCTCGTCCTCCGTGGGCTTGGCGGCCTGGTCGGACTCGACCATCCTTCCCCACCTCCCATCGGTGCCACGGCAACGCCCGGCCACGCGTGCAATCATCGCCGCCCCGCCGGGCCACGCCCCGCTCTTACCGTAGCACATTCCCCCACCATGCGGGCGAGGCGGATGCGCCGGTTGCCGCCCGCTCACCGATCCACAAATCGCTAAACGCCGGCTACCCACCGAATGCCAGCGCCATCTCCCATTGCGAGCTGACGACCGCGCACCCCAGGCCATCCAGCGCGTCGCCCAGCGGATCGTTCGGCGGCACATTGATGGCACGCAGCAAGGCACGCGGCCGCCGGGCGACGACGGCCCGCAAGAGATGCCCGACCTGGGTAGCGCGTGCATCCGGCGTCTCAGCCGAGGCCCCAGCATCCAGGAGTGCGATGCCGAAGTTCGCCGGGGCATAGACCACCCCAGCCAGAATCGTTTCCGGCGCGTTTCGCGGAGTAAGGGCCAGCGCGCGCAACTCCGGCATATGCAGGAGCGATGGAAGCTCGCGCTGCCAGGCCGGCGCGACCGCGCGTGTGGCGGCGAGCTCGGCCAACACGTCGACCGGATTCAGCTTGCTAACCGCCACGCCCGCGAGCTCGGCGACCTCGGCGACCAGCCGGGTCAACACCCCCGTGTAGATGCGCAGTGGCCGCCGCTGACTGAATCCGAGCCGGGAATAGAGCCGGCGCGCGGGCATGTTCTCGTCGAGCACCTCGAGCTGGATCCCCTTCATGCCAATTTCGCGTGCGCGCGCAATCACGTGACTCAGCAGCCGCTCGCCCTGACCCCGCCCCCGCCACTCGGGTGCCACCCCCATGCCCGCGATCCATCCGCGGTCCTCACGCCGCGCCAGCAAGCCGATGCCCGCGGGCAAGCCGGCGCGGTCCACGGCCACAATCGAGTCGGGGAGGCAGACATCGGTCGATTCGATCAGCGCGGCCAGTGTCGCGGGCGTCTGGGTGAGCGAGAGAAAGTACTCCTCAAAAGCGCGGTTGAATGCGACCGTGAGCGTAGCGAAATCGACGGCGTCGGCGGGCAAGAGCGCGAGCTCGTCCATGCGGGCCCCCTCATCTGGCGTCCATATACCACCAACGGTTGGCCTTGCCGCGCCTATCATCGCACACGACCCAACGCCTGGGGGAGTGAACCTCATCGGATAGCCGCGACCCGTGGTACGCTCTACTACGGCGACCCGATTCGCCCTCGGAGTCCTTGCAAGCTCCGAATGCGCACGGGAGAGGATTGACAGCGGATGACCAATTTGGACGACGACATGCGCACCTATTATGACCAACGGGCACCAGAATACGACGACTGGTACGACCGCGTGGGCCGCTATGACGACCCCACCACCAACGCGCTCTGGCACGTAGAGGTGCGGCGGCTCGAGGTCTTCGCGGACGCCTTTGGCGACGGGCGCCTGCTCGACATCGCCTGTGGGACCGGGCGGTGGACCGCGCGGTTCGCCACGAACCCGCGCGTCACGTCGATCGTCGGCCTGGACCAGTCCGACGAGATGCTTGGGGAGACGCGCGCGCGCCTGGCAAAGGCTGGCCAGAGTGCCGACTTGATCCGCGGCGATGCGTACGCCCTACCCTTCCCCGATGCCAGTTTCGACTGTTGCTTCACCGGTTTCTTCCTGAGCCACGTCCCACTCGATACGGTCCCAACCTTTCTCGCCGAAGTGCGCCGCATTCTCCGGCCGGTCGGACAGCTCCTGATCTTCGACTCGCTCCTGCCCGGTGGCAAGGATGCGCCCGTGGAGGTCCAGGTGCGCTCGTTGAACGATGGCTCACACCACCGCGTCCTCAAGGTGTATTACACATCAGAGACGCTGGCGGAGGCGCTCGCATCGATCGCGACACCGGACCACATGGCCACCGAGCGCACCGGGCGCTTCTTCGTCGTCGGACGCTGCCGAACCCCCGGCGCGGCGGCGGCCGGGTAGGCGGCAGCCGTGGAGTATGCGACCATCGAGCGCGCGCCTGGCGCCTTCCAATCGCCGCTGACGGCCGCGCATCTGTTGCCGGCCGCGTATGATACAGTGCGCCCGGGCGGCCGCGAACGCGGCAACCCTCGCGGACGCCGCCGAATGATGCCCTTCCGGCGCGTGTGGCCGTGAGGACGCCTGCCGTGATGCGTAGGTTGACGACTGGGTTCCAGCCATGGAGTGAAAGGATGGCGACATGCGCGCGGACATCGTCCCTGGTGGTCACTTCCCCGATTACGAGCTCCCGGACCAGACCGGCAAGCGGCATCACCTCAGCGAGCTGCAGGGCAACGACCCCATGATCGTGCTGCTCCTGCGTGGCCTCTTCTGACCCAAAGACCACCAGCAGTTGCTGGACTTGGCGGCGCTCTATCCCAAGATTGCCGTGGCGTACACGCAGGTCGTCAGCATCACGGTGGACAACATCATGGAGACCAACGAGCTGCGCCAGGCTGTCGGCGCGCCCTGGACCTTCCTCTCTGATAGCGGCCGCAAGATCCAAAAAGACCTCGACATTCAGGAGTACACCGACCCGCACCACGACCCTATGATCCCGCACACGCTCGTGCTGGAACCGGGCCTCGTCATCTACAAAGTCTACAACGGCTACTGGTTCTGGGGCCGCCCATCCACGGCGGAGCTCTGGCAGGACCTGCGCGAGGTCACCCGCAAGGTTCGGCCCGACTGGGACTTGAGCGCGCCGGGCGTGCGCGAAAACTGGGATGGCGACCGGAGCAAGATCTGGCCATACAAGCGGCGCGGCTGAGCCAACCATCGCGGTGGCACCCGCGCTATCCGCCGTGCGTACAATGGTTGCGTCGTAGGATACTCCTGGTGAGAGCGAGCACGCATGATGACCGATGATGACAACGCAGACAGTGTGGCCGAGGGCATGGGGTTCGAGCTCCTGGCGTCGTCGTTGCGGGCCGATCTCTCGGACGAGGGCGCGTTTCTCGAGGCTCTTGCCACCAAGCTCAGCGGTGCGCTGCCCCACCGCGTGACCATCCAGCGCGGCGGCGGCCTCTTCAGCCACACCCACCCCATCCAGCGCATGTCGGTCAACCTCGGCGACTGGGAATACGACATCCACGCTGAGCACGGCGGCACGTTGGCGGCCGCACGCACCCACGCGGTGCGCGGCATCGCCCTGAAGAGTGAGCCCATGAGCGTGGACGAGTGGATCGAAACCCTTGGCGAGGAGCTGGCATTGCTCGCGCGGCACAGCGCGCAGGACCGTGCCGCGCTCCAGCGTCTATTGGGTTGATCCCGTCAGCCACTTGATGGCCCGTGCCCGCCGCGAGCGGCCGGGACATTCCATGGCGGCGACCGCGGACCTGGCAGCCACGAGGCCGCACAATTCGCGCGATACGACCGGAAAGGAGCAGCGCCCATGGGAGGTCAGACCGGGAAGCGCGGTTCGGGCGGGCGCAAGCCTCCAGCCGATGACGAAGCCGCGCAGACGCCGTCCGCGGAAGACGCCACCCTCGAACAGTGGCTGCCCCCGGGCGCGCTACAACGCCTACGCCGCATGCGCGGGGACGACGGCAAGCGCCCCTTCTTCACGAGCGATCTCTCCGTGAACGAGTTCCTGCTCACCAAGGAGGCCGGCTTCGAGCCGCTCGGCATGGTCTTCGGCTCCAGCATCTACCATGTCGGCTGGCAGCCCACGTGGTTCTACAATAGCTACAACGACCAGGAGCTCAGCGTCCTCTCGCAGGCCAAATATGACGCCCGTGAGCTGGCGATGGGCCGCATGGAGGCGGAGGCGACCGCGCTCGGAGCGGACGGCGTGATCGGCGTCCGGCTCACCGTCGGACAATACGATTGGGGTCCCGACCTGCAAGAGTTCATCGCCGTCGGCACGGCCGTGCGCGCCCGCGACCCACAGGCGGTCAATTACCGGACGGCCCAGGGAAAGCCATTCACCAGCGACCTCTCCGGCCAGGACTTCCGCACGCTCCTGCACGCCGGGTATCGTCCCGTCGGCATGGTGATGGGGACCTGTGTGTTCCT
>JANWHL010000281.1 GCA_025450405.1 Ktedonobacterales bacterium | reverse complement strand
CCGGCCAGCGGATAGCCCACGAGGACACTGGCCGCGTCGGCGGCCTCGACGGCGGCGTTGGCCTCGCCGAGCCGCGGTTCCCCCGTCACCTCCGGCAGCCACGCCTGATAGGCGATCTGGAAGAACAGCTGGCCCGCGCCCAGCACCAGCACCACCAACGCGAGCACCCAGAGCGCGGGCACATGCCGGAGCGCCCCAATGACCGCCACCACACCCAGCGCCAGCGCGCGGGCGAGATCGCTCGCGATCACCAGGCGGCGGCGGTCCAACCGGTCCGCGAGCGTGCCCGCCACCAGCCCTAGCGCCACCACCGGCGCATAGCGCGCGGCGGCAATGAGCCCGGCATCCAGCGGCGAACGCATCTCCAGCAGGATCAGCCACGGCAGCGCGAGGCCGGTCACCTGATCGCCGAAGAGCGAGGCCGTCTGGCCCGTCCAGATCGCCGCGAACGCCGGGACTCGCCAGAGGGGCGCGCGCTCATCGACGTTGGGCACGTCGCGCGCTGGCTCGCGCGCTCGTTCGCGGATCGACATGCGGAGCCCTCCGCCGGTAATCTAGCTCCTCACCACCTCCGGCCGCACCGGCCCGAGCGGCTGGTGGCCCGGGAGCAGCTCACCGGCCACCGAGGGCGTCCCGCTCGCGGTCGGGAAGGGGATGGTGTAGGTCTCGGTGCAGGTTCCCGATCCGGATTGAAGCGACCCGCCGCAGGTCGCGTCAGGCGTGAAGGCACTACCTGACGCACTGACCACGGTGTAATGGAGCCGGAAACTCGTCGCGCCGGCTGGGGCGCCCATCACCGTGCAGGTCAGGCGCGTGCTCAGCACGTCGATCCCTTGCGGCGCCGGCGCGGCGGCGCAGCTCAGGGCCGTGTGACCGCCAGCGCTCGCCGTGCCACAGGCCGCGATACCCAACGCGATGGCGATGACGACGAGGACGCCCGCCAGCCGCCCTGCCGTATGCTGGCCTCGAAGGGTCTCGCTCAGTATGCGCATCTCGATCCCTTTCCCGGCGCACCGCGTATCGGGTCCTACCATCCCCATGGGTGACAACGTACACCCCTCTGTTGACGCCCTGAACGACTTCCTGGTTCACACGACGCTCACGTGTTCCGCCAGTGGATCCCCATGGTCCCACTACACATCAACCCGCCGGACCGGCGCGCGTTATGATCAGCGGGTAGCCCGGCGAGGTCGGATGGGCAAGAGGGGTGAGGCGGATGACCGCCGGGAAGATCGAAGGCAGCGTGGGCGTGGTGACCGTGACGGAGTCGTCCGCGGCACCCCGCCCGCTGCTCGCGCGCTGGCTCCGGTCGCCGCGCACCGTCGCGGCAGCAGTCCTCCTCGTCTACGCCTTCTGGATCGCGGCATTTCTGCTCACAGGGCACCAGGCCCGCGACTTCGCCGACGTTGGCACGCGGTTCGTCCGCCAGAGCCACGCCAGCGCGGTGATCGCCTACGATCCGCGTGCCCACTACGATCCCACCGGCATCGGCTACGACGGCCAGTTCTGCTATTACATCGCCCTCGACCCCGCCAACGCCCGCTATTACATGGACTGGCCCGCCTACCGCTATGGCCGCATCCTCTATCCCGTCACCGCGCGCGTTCTTGCCCTCGGCCAGGCGGCCCTCGTCCCCTACACGCTGATCCTGGTGAACTGGCTGGCGCTGGGCGGCGGCACGCTCGCCCTCGCCGCCTGGCTCCGGCGCAAGGGCCTCTCCCCCTGGCTCGCCCTGCTCTTTGGCCTCTATCCCGGCCTCTTCATCGCCCTGCGGCTGGACCTCACCGAGCCGCTTGGCTACGCCTTCGTCGCCCTGGGTGTCTACCTCTTCGACTATGGCCCCGCCCGGCGTCGTGTCCTTTGGGCGGCCCTCAGCTTTGCCCTGGGCGTCCTCGCGCGCGAGACCACGGCGGTGTTCCCCGCCGTCTATGCCCTGGCATTGCTGGTCGGCCCGATGGTGAGACGTACCTCACCCCCGGCCCCTCTCCCGGGAGGAGAGGGGAGCCCGGTGGCGGCAGGCGAAGGCACGCTTCCAAGGGCAGGGGTGGGGCGAGGAGGCGCCCTGAAGGACACGGCGAATGCGCTGGGCCGGGGGCGGACCTCTCCCCCAACCCCTCCCCGGCGCGGGGAGGGGAGCCAGAGGGACGCACACGACGGCGACGGGTGCGGGGAGGGGGGCCTGATGGCGACGGGTGGGCGGGTCTGGCCATGGCTCGCGTCCCTCCGCGCCAATTGGCGGCCCGCGGCCATGTTGCTCGGCGTGGCCCTCGCGCCCTACGTGGTCTATAAGCTCTTCCTAGCCGCCTGGCTCGGCTCGTCTGGCGTCCCCACCGATGCCCTGCCGCTCCTCATCCCCTTCCAGGGACTCCTGGTGCTCTGGCCCTGGCACGGTGAGCAGCTTGCCGAGATCGAGACGACCATCTTGCCCGCCCTGCTCTGCGCCGGGCTCGCCGTCTGGGCGTTGGTTCGCCGCCAGTGGCGGGTCGAGATCGCCGCGCTGCTCCTCAATATCCAACTGTTCATCGTGATGCTGAATCCCTACGCCTCCGACTACCTCGTCTCCGAAGAACGCGTCACCACGGGCGTGGTGCTGGCGGCGCTGCTCTGCCTCCCGATCTTCGCGCGCCTCGGCCGGCCCGGGCGCCTGATCTTCTGTGCCAGCGCGGCGATATGGATCGCGCCCCTCGCCTACTGGATGCTCACGACCTGGTGAGATACGCGTGCGGATGATCGCCATATGGCAAGCTCCCACGGGCGCCGCGGCCAACGGCGGGCGTGTGGTGTGGCGGGCATGCGGAATTGAAGTTCCGCGTCTAATCCTGGCTGGCGGGAGTGGTGATGAAGGTGCGGGCCGAAGAGGAAGTTGGGCCAACGACGGCGCGGCCAGCGAGCGACTTTCGGAGGAATCCTGTGCTTGGCGGGTATGACCCAACGCTAGGGCATCGGCCATCCGCATCGCCTATGACGCTGATGGCTGTCGATTGTAGGTCCGGCCGTTCGACGCCACGTGAAACCCGCGCGGACCGATCGGCCCGCCACAGCAAGCACGGAGGGGGAGACCCATGCGCTTCATGCTGACCTTTTTCGCGGACGACGCGGCCTGGATGGCGCTCACGGAGGCGGAGCGCGAGGAAGCCATCGCGCGGATCGGCGCCTGGTACGCCGAGCATGCGCGGGCCGGGCGGATCGTCGAGGGGCATCGCCTTGCTCCCAAAACCAGCGCGCGGACCGTGCGCCTGGGACCCGCCGGGCGCGGCGGCGCGCCGCTCGTCACCGACGGCCCGGTCACCGAGACCAAGGAGGTGATCGGGAGCTACGCGATCATCGAGGTCGCCGGCCCGGATGAGGCGCTGGCTGTCGCCCAGGCCTGGCCGGCGGGCGGCGCGGTCGAGGTCAGGCCAGTCATGGACGAGTGAAGGCAGGAGAAGCGGATGGAGTAGAATGGGGGTCTGTGCGTCTTTCGACCAGCCCCCCCGGAGCTATCCATGCGCGACTCGGTACCGGCGAACGCGGACCGCGAGGGCCAGCCGGCGGCGCCGGGAGCCGCGCCGCCAGCCCCCGACGCGCCCGGCGGGGGCAGAGATAGCCCCTGGCGACGCCTCGTGCGACTGGCGGCGGTGGATATCGGGCCGCTGCGCCGCCACCGCGACTTCCGGCTGCTCTACGCCGGCCAGATGATCTCGTTCTTCGGCAGCATGATCACGTCCGTGGCGGTGCCGTATCAGGCCTACGCATTGACCCATTCGCCGCTGGCCGTGGGCCTCTTTGGCATCGTGCAGCTCGTCCCGCTGCTCTTCCTCGCCTTCCTGGGCGGCGCGCTGGCCGACGCCTTCGACCGCCGCCGCCTGGTCCAGATCACCGAGCTCTCGCTGGCCGGCTCTTCGGGCGTGCTGCTGCTGAACGCGCTGCTGCCGCATCCCTTCCTCTGGCTGCTCTACGTCATCGCCGGACTGGCCGCGGGACTGGACGCGCTGCAGCGCCCCTCGCTGAACGCCCTGCTGCCGCGGCTGGTGGAGCGCGACGAACTGGCCGCCGCGGGCGCGTTGAACGGCATGCGCTCCACGTTTGGCATGGTCGCGGGGCCGGCGGTGGCCGGACTGCTGATCGCGGGCGTCGGCCTGCCCACCACCTACGCTCTGGACGTGGTGACCTTCGCCGTCTCGCTGGTCGCCCTCCGCCTGATGCGCGCGGTTCCGCCCCCGGCGGACGCCGAGCGGCCCAGTCTGCGGCGCGTGGCCGAGGGGCTGCGCTACGCGCGGAGCCGGCCAGAGCTGCTGGGCACATATATCGTCGACATCATCGCCATGTTCTTTGGCATGCCCACCGCGCTCTTCCCCGCGCTGGCGCTCCAGTACGCGCGCGCCGGGTCGGGTCTTGCCTCCGGCACCGTGCTCGGCTTCCTCTACGCCGCCCCGGCCGTCGGGATGTTCCTGGCCGAGGCCACCAGCGGGTGGACCGGGCGTGTCCACCGGCACGGGATCGCGGTGATCCTGGCGGCGGGCGCGTGGGGGCTGGCCATCACCGGGATGGGGCTCGCGCCGTCGCTCTTCCCAGCGCTCGTGTGCTTGGCGGCGGCCGGGGCGGCCGACGCGGTGAGCGGCATCTTCCGCGGCGTGATCTGGAACCAGACGATCCCCGATGCTTTGCGCGGCCGGCTGGCGGGCATCGAGATGATCAGCTACAGCAGCGGCCCACTGCTCGGGGATGTCGAATCGGGCGCGGTGGCCACGGCATTCTCGCTTCGCACGTCGATCCTCTCCGGCGGGATCCTCTGCGTGGTGGGCGTCGGGCTGGCCGCGCTGCTGCTGCCAGCGTTCCGCCGCTATGACGAGCGGCATGCTGAGCACGGCGCGGCGGTCGCGAGCGCCAAACCGGCCGTGGAGTAGCGCGGCCGCATCAAGCGACGACCGCGGTCAAGGAGTTGCTCCTCATGCACGATATCCAACCGCCGATCTCCAACGATCAGGAGCTTGCCGGCTCTCGCGCGGGACTGGCCGGCATCCCCTTGGCACATGTACAAGTTGCCGCGTCGTGGTCCCATTGGCGTTGCCCACCCAGGTCAGCGTGGGCGGCGAGGCGAGCGCGCCCCACACGAACAGGAGCGCCCAGCCAGGGCTACGCCAACCGCACATCCTCCGCGTGCCGGCGATAGTTCGCTATACTACAGCGTGAACGGGTAGAGGGGTCACGGCGATTCGATCAACGGAGCGGGAGGTGTCCGGTGAACGCGGCGCTCGTCATCCTGGTGAGCCTGCTCGTCGCGGGCGCGGCGGGCGTCGTCGCTCTGCTGGTGTGGTGGCGCGCGCGGTGGGTCACGGCGATGGCCGAGATGGCCGGGCTGCGGGTGCTGGCGGACCGGCACGAGGCCCGGAGCGCCGACCTGCACGAGCTCTTCGCCGGACTGCTAGAGGCGATCCCCTATCCCGTCTTCGTCACCGACACCCATCGCGTGGTCGTCGCCGCCAACCGCGGCGCCCTCGATCTCGTGGATCTGACCCCGGAGCAGGTCATCGGGCGGGCGGCGGGTGCCGTCGTCCAGGACTACGACACCATCCACGGACTGCTGGAGGCCGCGCGGACCGGACGCACCCAGGACATCACCTTCCAGCGGCCGGCCGACGATGCCACCTGGCACGTTGTGGTCATCCCCGTGCGCAAGGTGTCGGCGGGCGTCAATGCGCCGATCACCCACCTGATCATGACCATCGAGGACCTGACCGGCCTGCGCCGCCTCGAGACCATCCGGCGCGACTTCGTGGCCCACGTGTCGCACGAGCTGCGCACCCCGCTCGCCGCCACCAGCCTGCTCGCCGAGACGCTGCGCCGCGCGGTCACTGAAGACCCAGAGGCGGTCCCGGGCTTCGCGGCGCGGATCACGGAGCGGGTGGATCACCTCACACAACTGGTCGCGGAGTTGCTGGAGCTCTCGCGTATCGAGTCAGGCAAGATTCAACTGGAGCGCGAGCCCACCGACCTCGCCGGCCTCACCGAGGTGGTGTTGGAGCGTATGGCGCCCCTGGCCGCGCGCCGCGGGGTCGCCCTCCACACCGAGATGGCCACCGACCTGCCCGACGCCGACGCCGACGGTAGCCGGATCGCCGAGGTGCTGACGAACCTCGTGGACAATGCCATCAAGTACACACCGGAGGGCGGCCAGGTGATAGTCTCCGCCGCCAGCGCGGATGCCGCGGCGCTTCCCGCCGCCGCGCATAGTGGCGTACCCCGCGGCGGGCATCGCGTGGCGAGCGCGCTGGCTCCCGCCGCGCGCGCGTCCGCCGACGGCCCGCTGCTGGTCGTGCGCGTGCGCGACACCGGGATCGGCATCGCCGCGGCCGATCTGTCGCGCGTCTTCGAGCGGTTCTTCAAGGTGGACCGTTCGCGCGCGCGGCTCCCTGATCTACCAGCGGACCCAGGTGCGGATCCGACCACCGGCTCCGACGCCGCGGCCCCGGCGGACGCAACGGATGTGGATAATCCGACCTCCGCCCAGGCGCAGGGGGCGGCGGGAACGGGGCTGGGGCTCGCGATCGCCCGGCACCTGGTGGATCTGCATGGCGGCGCGATCTGGGCCGAGAGCCAACTCGGGCGGGGGAGCACCTTCGCCTTCACGCTCCCGATCGCGACGATGGCAAGCGCCGAGACGCCCACATCGGCCCCCACATCGGGATTGGCCGCGCGATGAGCGCGCACTTTCGCCAGTTGAGCGGATACCCGTGTGGCTGCTATAATGCCGAGTGAGGGCGGGCGGCCGGGATACACCAGGGCGGTGACACATCCGGGCGCCCGCCGCGAAGGGACCGCGACCGATGGGACCCGTGCGCGCGCACCTGCGGATCGCCATCGATGGGCCGGCCGGGTCGGGCAAGAGCACCATCGGCGAGCGCCTGGCACGGCGCCTGGGCTACTCATATGTCGATACCGGCGCGTTCTACCGCGCCTTGACCGTGCTCGCCCTCGCGCACGCGGTCGATCCCGCCGATGGCGCGGCGCTCACGCGGCTGGCGGAGGGGGCACGGATCCAGGTGCTGCCCCCGACCGTCGCGGACGGCCGCCAGTATACCGTGCGGCTGGACGGGCGCGACATCACCGGCGAGCTGCGCACACCCGCCGTGGAGGCCAACGTCTCGCGTGTCTCGGCCCACCCTGGCGTGCGCCAGGCGATCCGCGGGCAGCAGCGGGCGCTGGCCGACGAGCGCGGGGTGGTGATGGTGGGGCGCGACATTGGGACGGTGGTGCTGCCGGATGCTGACCTCAAGATCTACCTGGAGGTCTCGGTGGACGAGCGGGCGCGGCGTCGGCATGGAGACCTTGCGCATCAACTGGGATCCCAGGCGCCGAGCTACGAGCAGGTGCGCGACGAGCTGGCGCGGCGCGATGCCCTGGATGCCGCTCAGATGCGCCGCGCGGACGACGCGGTGGTGATCCACACTGACGTGATGCAGGCCGATGATGTGGTGGCGGAGATTCTCGCCATGCTGGGGCAAGACCATGAAAGAGCATAAGCTTCTCTACGATCTCTCACGCATCTACCTGGCCGGACTCACGGCGGTGATCGAGGATCTGCGCGCGGAGGGAGTGGAGAACATCCCGGCCACGGGGCCGGTCATTCTGGCGTCCAACCACATCAACTGGATGGACATCCTCACCGTCACGGTGCCCTGCCCGCGCCGTGTCCACCTGATGGGCAAGGCCGAGCTCTTTGAGATGCCCGTCCTGGGCGGCTACTACCGGCTGCTGGGCGCCTTCCCGGTGCGCCGCGGCGAGGGCGACCGCGAGGCGCTGCGCCAGGCGATGGATGTGGTGACCGCCGGGCAGGTCCTGTGCATCATGCCCGAGGGGCACCGAAGTGGCACCGGCGTCCTCATGGAGGGGAAGTCGGGTGTGGCGTTGATCGCCCTGCGGAGCGGCGCACCGATCGTGCCGGTGGCGATCTGGGGCACCGAGAAGGCGCTGCGGGGTCTCCACTACGGCCCGTTCCGCCCCACGGTGCATATCGTCTATGGCAAGCCGTTCACCCTCACCCGGAGCGGCCCCGGCCACGGACGCGAGGATGTGGAGCGCGGCATCAACATGATCATGCTGCGCATCGCGTCGATGCTGCCCCCCGAGTACCGCGGCGTCTACGCCGAAGAGGTCGCCGCCCTCGCCGCCTCTGCCGCCACCACCACGGACTCTGAGGCCAGCGGGCTGGATTATCTGGCGGTGGAGCAGCCCGAGACCGCCGAGACGTCGGAGAACTAGCCAGCGCTTTGGGCGGCCGTCGCCGAACGGTATGCCACATGCTTTGCGCCTCCCGGGACCATAACCCTGGCATGAAATGCCGCGGTCCCGGGAGGCGCGTATGCGTGGCGTGATCATGGGACCGGGAGCGGCGGCGGGCCATGTGCTGGCGAATCCGATGCCGCCACTGGTGGAAGCGGGAATCGCCGCCGGACTGGCGGCGACGCTGACGTTGGGACTGAGTCTGGTCGTGGCGCGCTTCTGCGTCTGGCGCGGCTGGCTCGACCAGCCCGAGCCGCGGCGGGTCCACACCCGCCCGGTGCCGCGCCTGGGTGGGATCGCCATCTTCGTCGCGTTCCTCACCGTCGCGCTGATCTTCTTCCGCCCCAACGGTGCCGCTGACGCGCGCGTCTTCGCGGGACTGATCGCGGCCGGGGTGCTGGTGGTGGCGGCAATGGCCTATGACGACGTGCGCGGGATGCCGCCGTGGGCGAAGCTGGGCACGCAGACGCTGGCGGCGCTGGTGGTGATGTTCCCCGGCGCCGAGGGCACGCTGATCGCCGTCATCCACAACCCGCTGGTCGCGGCGGACCAGGGCCGGGCCTTCCTGCCGCTCTGGGTGGCCGTGCCCTTCACCTGGTTCTGGGTCGTCGGCATGATGAACACGGTCAACTGGCTGGACGGCTCGGACGGGCTGGCCGGGGGCGTGGTGGCGATCGCCGCCACGGTGATGGCGGTCATCAGCGCCGTGCTGGGGCAGCCCGGCCCAGCGCTGCTCTGCGCCATCCTCGCCGGCGCGGTGATCGGCTTCCTCCCGCTCAACTGGCACCCCGCGCGCATCTTCATGGGCGACAGCGGCGCGATGTTCCTGGGGCTGGCGCTGGCGGTGCTGGCCAACTTTGGCGGCGCGAAGCTGGCGACGATGCTGCTGTTGATGGCCCTACCGATCCTCGACACCGCGCGCGTGATCGCGCGCCGCGCGCGCCACGGACACTCGCCGCTGCGCTTCGACCGCTCGCACCTGCACCACCGGCTGCTGGCCGGCGGGTTCACCCAGCGCCAGATCGCCCTGCTCTTCTACGGGATCACCGCCGCGTTCGGCGGGCTGACGATCCTGGGTGCCTATCTCCAGGTCCACCTGGCGGGGTGGTCGCCGCTCGCCTGGGTGCTGCCGCCGCTGGGACTCGCGCTCGCGAGCGCGGCGCTGGCCGTCGTGTTGCTGGTGGCGCCACGGTATCGGGCGTGGCTGGCGGCACGCGGGCGTGCCACATCGGCGTCCGCGCTGGAGACCCCGGAGGATGCGACGCCGCTGTCCACCTCGCATACGCATGACCACGCGGTGCCCGTAGGCACGGCCGCAATCGCACGACACCAAGTGCCGCTGCCAACCGGGTAGGACGGCGCCTCACTCCCACTTGAACGTGGTAGCGGCGGCGCCGAGGAAGATGACCGCCCAGCCGGCCAGCAGCGCCAGCGCGCCGAGCGGGACCGCGCCGCCGGGGGTCATCGCGGCACGCAGGGCTGTCGTCAGCGCCGCCGCGGGCAGGACGCTGGCGGTGGCCTGGAGGAAGCCCGGCAGGTGATCGATGGGCAGAATGCCGCCCCCGAGCATCAGGAAGATCAGGAAGAGGCCATTGGCCCCAGCCAGCGTCGCCTCGGCGCGCAGCGCCCCGGCCATCAGCATGCCCAGCCCCGCGAAGGCCGCCGAGCCCAGCACGATGACCAGCAGCGCCGCCCAGAACGAGCCCGCCGGGCGCCAGCCGTAGCCGAAGATCGCCAGCGCCACCAGCAGCAGCGTCTGGACGATCTCGATACCCAGCACCGAGAGCCCCTTGGCCAGCAGCAGTCCGCCGCGCGGCAGCGGCGAGCTCCCCAGGCGTTTGAGCACGCCGTAATAGCGCTCGTAGGCGGTGGCAATGCCCAGGCTGACCATGCCAGTGGACATGATGGCGAGGGCGAGGATGCCCGGCAGCAGGTAGGTGATCGGCGCGCCGGCCCCGGCGGGGACGAAGCGCAGTGAGGCGAAGAACGCCAGCAGCACGACCGGCACGATGATGGTGATCAGCAGGCTCTCGCCGCGCCGCAGCGTGAGCTTCAGCTCGGTCCGCGTCTGCGCGAGCACGGCGCGGGCCAGCGAGCGCCCGCGCGAAGCGACCGGGTTGGCCACGGCGGCGCGCGGCGTATGCGCGGCGGTCGGGGTGGTCACTCGCGCATCTCCTTTCCGGTCAGGCGCAGGAAGACATCCTCAAGCGAGGCGTGGCCGACGCGCAGCTCGCTCAGCTCGGCGCCCTGGTCGCGTAGCCAGGTCGTCAGCTCGGCCAGCAGCGCCGGCGGCGTCTGGGTCTCGATCACGTAGCGGCCGGGCTGGTCCTCCCAGGCGTTGGCGGCGGAGGGCAGAGCGGCGAGGGCCGCGGTGTCGAGCCCCGGCGTGGCCGTGAAGCGCACGGCGTTGCCGCTCTCGATCCGCGTGAGGGCGGCCGGGGTGTCCAGCGCGATGAGGGCGCCGTTGTCGATGATGGCGACGCGGTCGGCCAGGCGCTCGGCCTCGTCCATAAAATGCGTGGTCAGCAGGACGGTGGTGCCGCGCGCCTTGACGCCGCGGATGATCTCCCAGGTGGCGCGGCGGGCCTGGGGATCCATGCCGGTGGTGGGCTCATCCAGAAAGAGCAGGGTGGGCTTGCCCACCAGCGCCACGGCCAGCGCCAGCCGGCGCTTCTGGCCGCCGGAAAGCTGGCGGCAGCGCGTGCGCGCGGCGTCGCTGAGCCCCACGCGCTCGATGAGCGCGCCGGGGTCCTCAGGATCGTCGAAGAAATGCGCGTAGAGGTCGAGCACCTCACGCGCCTGGAGGCCGGGATATAGCCCGTCCTGCTGGAGCATGACGCCGATCCGCGGCTTGAGGGCGGCGCCGTCGCGGCGCGGGTCGAGGCCAAGGACGCGCACAACACCGGAGTCGGCTGCCCGATAGCCCTCGAGGATCTCGACGGTGGTGGTCTTGCCGGCGCCATTGGGGCCGAGCAAGGCGAAGACCTGCCCCGGCGGCACGCTGAAGCTGAGCGCGTTGACGGCGACGTGGTCGCCATAGGTCTTGGTGAGGCGGTCCACGACGATGGCATCGATGGTCGCGGCGGGGCCGGACGCCTGCGGGGCCGTGGACGCCGCCGACGGAATGGGGTTCACACTCATGCGGGTACGGCTTTCGGATACGGCTTTCACTGGATACCGCGCGTGCCGGATGGCACGCATGCGCGCACGGGCACACGCTTGAAGCTTACCGCGCTGGGCGCGATCCCGCAACGCGCATCGGCGGGGTGGCGCCGCCTTGCTGTTCGCCGATGATGTGATCGGGCTCATGGGGCGTCATTGTCGCGTCGTCGGAGACACCACACTATGCGCAACGGTGGTGGGCGCGCTCCGCGACGGCGCGGCGAAGTGGGCCTGGGACGGGTGTGGCGCTCATGCGCCGGTCGGATCGGCCGATCCGGTCCGCGGCGATAGGCTGCCCTGGACGCGAGCGCGTATCAGCGAGACGATGTCATCCAGAAGCACCATCTGGTCGAGCTCGCGTTGCTCCGCGACGTTGAGTGAACCCGCCGAGTTGCGCGCGAGGAGTTCGCGCAGGTGCCGCGCAGCGGCGCCCGAGAGGTGAAATGCCGCGATCTCCTCGCGGGAGGGGCCATCGCGGCGACGGACCAGCGGCCCGCCCGCCAGAGTGGTCGGGCCGCTGGTCGCCGAGCGGTCATCCGGGACATCCCGGCGGACGCCTCAGTCGGATGGCAGGGTGACGCGGACGATCTGGCCCGCGCCCGGCGGGAAGCCGAACCCGAAGGTCGAGATGTAGAGCTTGCCGTCGGGGCCGAACGCCATCGCCGTGGGGAAGGTCAGCCCGGAGATGATGGGGGTAGTGGTGCCGTCGTCGTTGATGCGGACCACGGCGCCGTTGCCGGGCGTCGGGCCGTTGGCGGCGGTGCTCATCTCCAGCGCGTAGAGCGAGCCCTCGTGGAAGGCGAGGCCGACCACGGCGGTGAGGCCCGTGAGGACGACTTTGACTTCGCCGCGCGGCGAGATCCGCAGCAGCTTGGAGGATCCCGGCACGGTGGGGAACGTGTTGAGGTTGGCCACGTAGAAGTCGCCGTCGTGGTACGCGACGGCCGTCGGCACGATGTGGCCCTGGCTCGCCGAGATG
>JANWHL010000280.1 GCA_025450405.1 Ktedonobacterales bacterium | reverse complement strand
TCTCGATGTTGGTCAGCCGCTCGGCCAGGTTGACCACCTCGCCGCGCGAGGGCAGACTCATCTGCGCCAGCACCTGCGCCATGGTCTGCTCCATGATCTTGCGCAGCGGCGCCGAAGCGGTCAGATAGGCATCGAGCATCCTGCCGCTCGTCTCGGCGTAGGCACTCGTGTTCACCGCGTCGGTCAACGACTTCGACCACGACTCAAGCGCCGCGTCCTGGGTCTGCTTCCAGAGCCCAAACGGGTCGAGCGGGTTGGTGGATTCGGGCTGCTGGCCCATACGTCTGCTTCGCCTTTCCGCGCTTCACGAAATGGTTGCGCACCATGGCCATGCGCAACCGTGCCCCAGCGGCGCCATCTCACACCCAATCTGGGCACGGCGCCATCTCCCATTATACGCTGAGCCGTCCGTTCGGCGCCGGGCCATCCGCCAGCACCTCCCGCGGCATCGCTCCACACCGCTTACATGTAGATGCCGCCGTTGATGTCCAGAGAGCTCCCCGTGATGTAATCGCCATCCACGATCAGATAGCGCACGGCGCGCGCGACCTCTTGCGACGTGCCCACCCGGCCCAGCGGAATGCGTTTGACGATCTGCTCTTTGACATGGTCGGGCACCTGCGTGTACATCTCGGTCTCCGTGAAGCCGGGGCAGACCGCGTTGACGGTGATGTTCGATCGCGCCAGCTCGATGGCCGCCGTCTTCACCAGCGCGATGATGCCGCCCTTCGCCGCCGCGTAGTTGGCCTGGCCGAAGTTGCCCATCTTGCCGACGAACGAACTGACCATGATGACCTTGCCGCTCTTCTGCCCCAGGAAATGCGGCAGTGCGGCCTTCAGCGTGTAGAAGTACCCGCTCAGGTTCGTCTGGACGACCGTGTTCCAGTCCTCGACGCCCAGGTTCTTCAGCGTCCGGTCTATCGTGATCCCCGCGTTGTTCACCAGCACGTCAATGTGGTCGTACTCCGCGATCGTCGCCTCGATGAGCCTGGCCGCCTGCGTCGCGTCCGAGACGTCCGCCTGTACCGCGATCGCTCGTCCGCCGGTATCCCGCAGCCTCGCGACCACTTCCTCGGCGGGACCCGCGCTCTTGGCGTAGTTGACGACCACCGACGCTCCGCCCGCGCTCATTTCCTCCGCGATCGCGCTCCCGATGCCGCGTCCCGCGCCGGTGACGACGACTACCGCTCCCTCAAGCTTCGCCATCTTGGTCCTCCGTTTCGGGCCGCGGATTCACCCGCGCGCACCCATGGTTGTGACGACATTGTTGACAAGCGGCCGCCGCTTGTCAACCACCCACACTATGTCCCGAGGCCCGCGGGAGTCGCAAGCACTCATGCGACGGACCACGCGCTGTTGCCCTGATCATTCCCCCACACGTTGACCCCAGCCGTGGCGGCCATCACCCCCGCCGCGCCCGTCCCGTGAGGAGTGCCTGGGCCCAGTCCTCGCGGCCGTGCTCGCGCGCCGCGCTCGACGCCGCCGCCCAATCGTACGGCACGGCCACGTGCTCGACGGCCCAGCCAGCCCCCTGCCGCGTCAGCACCGCATAGCGCGCGTGCGGACTGCCGGCCTCCATGACGTGCCGCGAAGGCACATCGTCGTCGTACGCGGGCAGGCCCACGCTGCCGGGATTGACGACGAGCCGTCCAGCCTCGAGCCAGGCGGCGCGGGGCACGTGGCTATGCCCGCACGCTACGACCGGGGCGGCGAGCCCCTCAAGCTCGGCGGCGATTTCGGCGGCCGGGCGCAAGAGGCCGCCATGCTTCGTCGGCCGCTCCAGCAGGTAGGTGGCGTCCGAGCCGGGCGTGCCGTGGCACAGCAGGACGTCGCCGTCCACCCTGCGGGTAGGCGGCAGCGCGCGCAGCCAGGCGATGTGCTCGGGACGCACCGCGGCGACGGTATAGGCATACGTCGCCGTCGCCGGCACGGGATCCAGCAGCATACGGTCGCAGTTGCCGCGGAGACTTGGAATCCCGGACTCAAGAAGGCGCTCGGCCGTTCCTTTGGGGTCCAGCGGACCGTACAGACTATCCCCCAGGTCGAAGATCGCGCCCACGCCGCGGCGGCCGATGTCCGCCAGCACGGCGTCCAGCGCCCAGCGGTTGCCATGGATGTCGGCGATGAGGGCGACCCGGTCGAGCGACATGGCCTCCTCCTCGGACCTTACGCGATGCGGAGTCTATTCCACCGTTCGCGTCGGCGTCTGTCTCGCCGCGGGCGTACCCGCCGCCTCCAGCGCCGCTGGCCGCGTCAGATAGTACGCCACCGCCGCCACGATCATGAAGACGAACAGCGACTGCACCAAACCAAAGTCGTCCCCCGCCTCGATGACGTCTTTGAACTCGATGATGAGCCCCAGCACCTTCGCCAGAAATGCGAGCACCGCGAGGATCAGCGGCACGGGCGAGCGCTGAAAGCGATTCCGGCCCACCCAATACCAGACGATGGCCACGATGCCGATAGTGATGAGGAGCAGCTCATCCAGCTTGAAGAGCCACGGCCCTTCCTGGCTCAGCTCGCCCACCAGCGTCCCGCCCACGATCCCCAGAAACGCGACCACGAAAAAGTTGTAGCCGCGCGCCACCGCCTCCTGAATGCTCATGTCGTCGGTCACCTTTCAAAGTCCTTGTCCCGTGACTCCAACAAGATTGGACACATAGCTGGCCCGTCTCCGGCCGTTCCCCACCCACCTCCGCGCGCGGCCCCCACGACACGCCCGAAGCTCACGATGCTCCCGAAAATAGCCGGAGGGCCGCGTCGCCGCCAGACCTGCGCTCGTTGCGTCCGTCGCCCACACGAGACGCGCGCAGCTCAGGATTACACACGGAACTTCAATTCCGCATCCTCGCCATACCACCGCCCCGCCGCCGCATTTTCTGGCCCATCGCTGACGGCGCGCCGTCATGGCGCTTCCCTCGAAAATCGCCCGCCGCCCTCACGGCCCGCCCGCGGCTCAGGATTACCCGCGTCCTTCAGGGCGCCTGCTCGCCATACCTCCGCGCTCGCCCTTGGTCGCTCCCATTTTCACCCGTCTTACTGGCGGCCCGCCGCCATGGCACTTACCCGCGGAACTTCAATACCGCATCCGCCCCCAACCGCACCGCGCACCCTTGGGCTCCGGCATGTTCAGCCGCATCACTGGCGGCCGCCCGCGGACCAACTCACAGAACAGATAGTACACCGCGCGCGTCGGCCTGATCCCGCGCGCGCCACGTCACCGTGGGCTGGCCGTTCATGGCTGTCGGGGAGCGGTCATGTCACCCTCCGCACCACCACGCCCGCCAGCCACGCGCCGCGCCACTCCACGCGCGCCCCGCCATCCGCTCCCGCTCCCCCGCGCGCGAGTTCGCGTCCGGTCGCCACATCCTCGACGACCCAATGACCGCCGAGTCCCGCCAGCTCCAGCGCAACATCCACGGCGTGCTCCGCGCTTTCGGCGGGGACACGGTACTCGATCCGGACCAATCCGCCGCCATAACGCACCGGCCCCACCGCGAACACCGCGCCCGGCCGCCGCCATGCCCCCGGCAGCGCCGGCACCAGCGCGAAGCTGTTCGCGTCGCGTTCGCGCAGGCCCAGCACGTAGCGCATCAGGAAGTGGACCGTGAGCGCGCCCCACCCATAGCCCTCGATCCCCGCGCTGGTGTCACGCCCGCCCTCCGGCCAGAACTCACGCGTCACCCCCGGCACCGCGCCGTCCGGCTCCAGTTCGCGCGCATCCATCCGCCGCCAGGCCCGATCGAGGATCTCCGCCGCCATCTCGCCCGCCTTCGCATCCAGGCCCGCCGCCAGCGCCGCCTCCCGCGCCGTGAGGGCCACCGGCGGCCAGACCAGCGCCGGCCAGGCACCACCATGTGTGGGCAGGGCGTCGAACGCGGCCCGGAGCGCCGCCGTCTGCTCCAGCGTCGCGATCCCACAGGCCAATGGCGCCAGTTGCATCGGGTCGCGGACCTCCGACCACCGGCCCGCCCGCGTGTCAAAATCGTGGAACCACGCGCCCCGCCACATGGCGCGCGCCCGCTCGGCCAGTCGCTTCGCCTCGGCACGCCAGCGCCCTATCTCCTCCTCTGGCCGCTCCAGCGTCGCGCCCCACTCCGCCAGCCGCGCGGCTCCCTGCGCCACCGCCGCCTGCAGGTCCACTGGCCGCAGATGCCGCACATCGCTGCCGCCCGTCCGCTGTCCGCCGAAGCGCGCCGAGACATCCTGCCCGCTCTCCCAGCTACACGCGTGGACGAGCCAGCCCGCGGCGTCGGCCCGCGCGGCCAGCCACCAGTCGAGGTACGCCGCCAGATATGGATAGAGCGCGGCCAGTCCGGCGGTGTCGCCCGTGCGCCGCCAGAGCGCGTCCACGACGGCGAAAGGCCAGCCCCACTCTGGTCCCGTGCCGCAGATCGCGCCATCGTCGGCGATCATGTTGTAGCTGCCGTCCTCGCGCATGCAGGGTGCGTTCGGCCGCGGCGCGGAGGCGAAGCACCCCAGCAGCAACTCACTCGCCATCGCGGGGTCGGCCCAGGCAAGCGCGAGGGCGTCCAGGGCCGTCTCGGCCAGCACCACCCGCGGCGCCTGGATCTGCATACCGTCCCAGCGCCGCCCGAAGACCCCGACCGCCGGCCTCGCCACCATGCGCAGCGTCTCCAGGTCGGTGACGAGCCCGCGCCGCCAATGCCCCGGCCAATCACCCGTGAGGACCGGCGCCCCCGACCAGAAGCGCTCGTCCTCGGTGGTGAGCCGCGCCAGCGCCGCCGGGGCCGCCGCCAGACCCGCGCGCCACGCCGCCAATGTCTGGTCGGGACCAACCCCGCGCGCGAGCACGCCCCAGAGCATGCACGACGCGCCGTCTTCCAGCGCCAGGTCGTAGGCGAGCAAGAGCGTCGCGCGTTGCGCTCCCACCGGGTCGCCCGCGTCGGCGGCGTCCTCCGCCCAGATCGAGTGGTCCATCCGCGCCTCGGCCAGTGCCAGCGCGGTGCCACTCGCACCTGCCGCTCCAGCGGCCCAGGCGTTGCCCTCGGGGCAGATGCCCAACAGGCCGGCGGGGCCAGTTTCGGGGTCCGCCGCACCGGGGAGCACCGAGTACACACCGTGCTCCCAGAGCCGGCTCGTCGCCGGGTTGTGTGCCAGCTCCAGCGCGAGCCAGAGGCGGACCGGACCTGCCTGGACGTGCGCCGCCTCGTCCCGCATCACCTCCACCTGGCCAGCCAGGGCATCCTCACCGGCGAGGAAGTACGTCACCGCCACGCGCACCCCCGACGGATGCGTCCACACGTAGCGCATGCGGTGCTTCGTGTGGAGATCGCAGCCGACCACCACGCCCGTCGCGCCAAACTCCGAGGGCGTCAGCATGCGCATGCCCCGCGCCTCAATGCCGACGTGCGAGTGCGCGCGGTCGGCGCGCTGATTGCGCCCGTACGAACCGTAATTCGGTGTCCACCACCCCATGCCCGCCGGCGGCCGCGACCGGAGCACCCCGCTGACGTTCAGCTTCCAGCTCTGGAAGGGATTGTCGAGATAGCCATGCGGCGTGAAATCATCCCGCGGCGTCGCGTCCTCGGACCCCATGGCCGCTCCCTCCCCGCGACGGCGTTCCGACACCATCTCGTGATCCATCGCCGCTCCCCATCGCCGCGCTACACTCCGCGCTACACTCTCATACCACTTCTGGGTAGGCCACGCCCGTAACCTGAGGCTTCTCCTGAAAATAGCCCAATGGTTGAGCCGCCGCTGCTTCCCCACGGCGCTTTTCTGGCCCATCGCTGCCGCCGCCCCGGCATCGCACTTCCCTCGGAAATAGGCCCATGGCTGGGTCGCCGCCAGACCTGCGCTCGTTGCGTCCGTCGCCCACACGAGACGCGCGCAGCTCAGGATTACACGCGGAACGTCAATTCCGCATCCTCGCCATACGATCCGCCGCCAGTGCCGGCAACGCGCGCCCGGTGGCTCTCCGCCAACTTCTAGCCGCCAGGTCGCTCCTAGGTTGACGCCTGTGGGGCGTCTGGTGAGACGCCCGGCCCGGACCAGTCCCATAAATGCCCGCCGCGTCATTATGCGCCCGGACACCGCGCCATCACCCCAATTTGGTATAACCAGACGCGGAACGGCGGCCGCCATGCCGCCCCGCGCACCGAGAACAGCCACCAAATGGACAAGGACGAGAGCGGCATGCGCGACCACACCGAGACCGGCGATCACTGGCGGGCACCCGCTCCGGATGGTGCCTTCACCCAGCATACGCGTGTGCGCAGCTACGAGGTGGGCCGCGTGGGAACCATCGGCCTCGGGACCGTCCTGCGCTACTTTGAGTCGCTAGCCACCGAAGCCTCCGCGCACCTGGGCTTCGACCACCACTGGTACGAGCGCAATGGCTCGGCGTGGGTCGTGCGCGATTTCGACCTGCGGCTTGGCGCACTCCCTGGCATCGGCGCGGACCTGTCGCTCGCCACCTGGGTCGCCGATGCCGGACGCGTCCAGGCGCGCCGCGAATACCTCGTGCGCCGCCGCGACACCGGGCACGTGGTGGCGCGGGCCAGCGCGCGCTGGGCGTACGTCGATCGCGCGCGCGGCCAACTGACGCGTCTCCAGGATGACCTCGCGGCGGGCATCCCGCTGCTTGGCCGGGCTATGCCCGTCCGGCACCTGTCGATCCCGCCCGACACGCCGACCGCGACCTCCGGCGATCTCGCGTTGGAGGCGCGCGAGTACGAGGCCGACACGCAGCGTCACATCAACAACTGCGTCTACGCCGACTGGCTCGCCGAAGGGATAACCCGCGCGTTCGCCGCCAGCGATCTCGAACAATATCGGCGGGGCCACGACGGAGGCGCTGGCTCTGGGCGCGTCGCGCGCCCACGCTCCTACCACATCGAGTATGTGCGGCCAGCCCTGCCCGGCGCCCTGGTACGGATCCACACCGACGTCTTTCCAGCGGGCAAGCGCGCCTGGCTCGTCGCGCAGACAATCGCCGCGGCGACGGACGGCGCCCCCTACGTGCGCGCGATCTCGCGGCATCTCACGCCCGCCCGCCGTCAGGATTGAGCCATGGGACATCTTCGGCCAGGCCCGGCGCTTCGTGCTCCAGGATGTCCGCGGCGACCGCCCGCACGATGGTCCCATAGGCTTCCTGACCCAGGCACACCGCCAATGCCTTAAGGAACGCGATCCTGGCCTCATCGCCGAGTGGCCACCGCGCGCCCCACTCCAGGTGGCGCAGCAGCCGCGCCAGTTTCTCCTCATCTGGCTCGAACTCCCGGAATCCCGCGGCCTCGAGATTCCGAGCCAGGCCAGACAGCGTCAGTTCCCCGCATTCACGACTTTGCTTGAGCACCCGACCGAAACGCGGCATTGATGTACCCGCTTTCTGGTGCCGCCATGGGATGGTTGCCGCCCCGCCCATGCCTCATGGGCCAGGGCACACCACCGCCTGGGCGCCCCATCGCCCAGGCACGCCATCACCCCGATGGCACTGGCCACTCGACATGTCGCCGCCGCGCGCGGATTCCCGACCTGGCGGCACCCCGCCGGGCATCACTGGCATTCAAGGCGAGCAGACATGTCGCCGACGCTGACCAGGAATGGCGCCAGCATCGGCCCGAGCGCGCTCAGTGACGGACCCGCACGGGCGTCCACCGCCACGGCGTCCACCGCCACGGGCGGTCAGCGCCGCCGTCATGGCCGGTCACCTACCATACGTCATGACCTACGTACGGTAGAGCGCGCACTTTGGTTGCACGCAGTGAGGATACAAGGTCATGCCGATTAAAAAAAAACGGACCAAAAGTACGCGCGCGCTGCGTGGTTTGCCATCGAGTGCCCGCGTCGACAGGGTGGGGCGCGCCTGGGTGGGGCGCGACCATGCCGCTGGGCCCGCGACAAGGCGCGCCCGCGGC
>JANWHL010000279.1 GCA_025450405.1 Ktedonobacterales bacterium | reverse complement strand
GGAGGCACGAGGCACGGAGGCGCGGGACGCCGCTGAACTTGCGCGCCAGCTGGAGGCCGTGGTGGAGACGATGGCGGACGGCGTGGCGGTCCTGGATCGCGAGGGAGCGCTCATCTATGCGAACCCGGCGGTTCGTGCGATCTTTGCGCTCGATCAGGAGCCAGGATTTTCCGCGCTCCCAGTGGCCGAGCGGTGGCGCCGGATGGCGGCGCGCGACGAGCGGGGGGAGCCGCTTCCCCAGGAGCTGTGGCCGCCGAATCGGGTCCTGCGGGGCGAGGTGCTCGCGGGAGCGAGTGTGGCGGAGGTGACATTGCGGGCGCTGGATGGCCATGATGTGCCGCTGAGCATGAGCGGCGCGCCGGTACGCGACGCGGCGGGGGCGATCGTGGGCGGGGTGGTGGTGGCGCGGGATGTGACGGAGCGGCGGCGCCTGGAACGTCTGGCGGAGGCGGCCGCGGCGGAGGCCGAGGCGCGGGCGCGCGAGCTCGCGGCCATCATCGAATCGATGGCCGACGGCGTCATTGTCTTCGACCGCGACGGCCGGATCCTGCACACCAACGCCACCGACGCCGCGATGTTCGGCGGGCACGATCCAGTGGGTGCCGCGCGCACCCTGGAGCAGCGCGACAGTTGGTTCGCCTACCTGGACGAAGAGGGCAAGCCGTTTCCGGACGAGCGCCGTCCCACCGAGCGGGTCTTGCGCGGCGAGGTGCTCCGGGGGGACAGTGCCGCCGATCTCGTGATGCGCGCTCAAGACGGACAGGAGACCGTGGTAAACGCCAGTGGCGCCCCGATTCTCGCCTCCGACGGGTCCGTCATCGGCGGCGTGTTGATCGGGCGCGATGTGACGGAGCGGCGGCGCGAGGAACGGCGCACGCGCGAGGCGCTCGCGGCGCTGTTGGCGATGGCCGAGACGTTGGTCGCCGGGCATCCGGATGCCGTGGACGAGGGGGATGCGACACTGGCCATGGTGGCGCGGCGCTTGGCCAACCTGACCGCGACCGTCCTGAGCTGCGAGCGCGTGACCATCGTGCCGTTGGGGCCGAGCGATGAGGTGCTGGCGACCGTGGCGGCGACCGGTCCCATGCCCGACGAGGAGCGGCGGGGATATCAGTCGCGATGGCCCGGGGAGCGGCATCTCGGGGATTTTCTCTCCCCAGCGATCATCAATCGCCTGCATGCCGGAGAGCCAGTCCCGTTAGACCGCTCGACGCCGCCGATCGATCGCTGGCCGAATCCGCTCGGCTGGCGCTCAGTGCTGATCGTGCCGATGATGCTCGGCCATCAGCTGGTGGGCACCGTGACCTTGGATTTCGGGCGCGAGGCGCACGTGGCGGCGCCGGATGAGCTGGCGCTGGCGGGAGGGGTGGCGCGGCTGGCGGCGCTGGTGCTGGAACGCGAGCGGCTGCTGCGCGAACGCGAAGAGGCGCGCGGCAGCGCGCTGGCGCTGCGCGAGGCGAACCGGCGGATGGACGAGTTCCTGGGCATCGCGGCTCACGAGCTGAAGACGCCGGTGACGAGCGGGATTCTGAATGTGGGGCTGGCGACGCTGCGCCTCCAGACGCTGCGGGATAACCTGCTGGCGCGCGCTGGTGGCGTGGCGACGGGAGCCGCGGAGCTGGTCGGCGAGCAACTGGACGCGATGGTGGGACTGATGGCGGCGGCTGAGGACAGCATCGAGCGGCTGAGCCGGCTGGTGGCGGACCTGCTGGACGTGTCGCGCATCCGCGCGGGGCGGCTGGAATTCCGGCCGGAGCCGTGCGATCTCGCGGCGATCGTGCGCGAGGCCGTCGACGAGCAGCGGCAGATTGCCCCCGCGCGCGCGATCCGGCTGGAACACGGAGGGATGGCGGCCATCCCGATCGTGGCGGACGGGGATCGCATCCGCCAGGTGGTGACGAACTATCTGACCAACGCGCTCAAATACTCTCCGGAAGATCAGCCGGTGCGCGTTCGGGTCGCGGCGCGGGAGGGTCTGGCACGGGTCTCGGTCCGGGACGAGGGACCGGGGCTGCCGGCCGAGGAACGGCTGCGGGTGTGGGACCGCTACCACCGCGCGCCAGACATTCAGGCTAACCCCGGCGCCGGCATGGGGCTGGGTTTGGGGCTGCACATCTGCCGGACGATCATCGAGCGCCACCAGGGTCAGGTGGGGGTGCGGAGCGCGCCGGGGCGCGGTTCGACGTTCTGGTTCGCGCTGCCGGTGGGGTGAGCCACAGTATGGTGAGGCAAAGTGTAAGGATTGCGTAAGTATCACGTAATTCAGACGACAGATACTTTCAGCGGATGCAGGATCCCGACACACTTTTGGAAGGAGTATCTGGTCATATGTCATATCTGGCGCGCGCGAATAGGTGGGTGGCGCAGGGAAGCGTGGCGAATGGATGGGTCGCGAGAGTACGGGCGGGCGCGAGGAGGCGCCTGGCGCCGCGGGGACTGGCGCCGCTGGGAGTCGTGCTGCTGCTGGTCGTGGTCCTGTGCGGGTGCGCCGTGCCTCCGTGGTCCAGATCGGCAACGCCGGGGAGCGGGTATCTGAGCACGCGGGGTGGGAATCTCGTGGATGCCGCCGGGAATGTCGTCCATGTGACGGGGGTGAACTGGTTTGGGTTCGAGACGGAAGCCTACGCGCCGCACGGCCTGGACAAGCGCAATTGGCGCGACATGCTGCGCGAGATGGCGCGGCTGGGTTTCAATACGATTCGCCTGCCCTACTCGAATCAAGTATTCGATCCGGCGAGCGCGCCGACGGGGATTGATTACGGCATCAATCCCGACCTCAAGGGGCTGCGCGGGCTGGCCCTGATGGACAAGATCATCCAGGGCGCGGGCCAGGTGGGGCTGCGCGTCATTCTGGATCAGCACCGGCCGACGGCGGCGGGGCAATCGGCGCTCTGGTATACCGACGCGGTGCCGGAATCGCGCTGGATCGGCGACTGGGTGATGCTGGCCCGGCACTACCATGGGAATCCGACGGTGATCGGGGCGGATCTGCACAATGAGCCGCATGGGCCGGCCACCTGGGGCGATGGCAATCTGGCCACCGACTGGCGGCTGGCGGCGGAGCGCGCGGGCGATGCGGTGCTGGCGGCGAACCCGAACTGGCTTATTCTGGTCGAGGGGATTGAGACCTACCACGGCGATTCGTACTGGTGGGGCGGGAACCTGGAAGGCGCGCAAGCGTTCCCCGTGCGCCTCTCGCACCCAGACAAGCTGGTGTACTCGGCCCACGATTATGGCCCGGAGGTGTGGGAGCAGTCGTGGTTCCAGGCTTCGAACTTTCCATTGAACCTGGCGGGGGTCTGGAAGACGCACTGGGCGTATCTCCAGCAGGAGGGCAACGCGCCGGTGCTGCTGGGCGAATTTGGCGGGCGGTCGGTGGGCCAGGATCCCGAGGGCCAGTGGATGCGCACGCTGATTGGTTTCCTCAAGGACCAGCGGATCAACTACACCTACTGGTGCTGGAACCCAGACTCCGGGGACACGGGCGGGATCCTGGGGCAGGACTGGACGACGGTGAATCAGGACAAGGTGCATGTGCTCTCGGCGTACCAGTGGCCGATGCTGGGTGCGCCGGACAGCCAAGGCGCGGGCCCGAGTGGGAGCCAGGGCGGCGATGTGCTGAAGGCGTTCAGCTGGCCGTGATGGCGGATCGTGTAACATTGGCGCGAGGTCCAGGCGTGCGCACGCGCGGCGGGCGGACCTCACCCCCAGCCCCCAATGGGGGACCCCAACCCCTCTCCCCGTGAGAGAGGGGAGCCGGAGTGCGCGCCCGCGACCCCGGGAGACGGGAGTTGGAGTGCGCGTCCGCGCCCGTCGCCGTCGCGAGTGGTAAGGGGAGCCGGAGGGGATAGTATACTGGAGCGTGGCTGAAGGGCAGCGGGAAAGCGCACCCGCGCCCGTGGCCGTGGCGATGGTGAGGGGAGACAGGAGCGGAGGGACATGGCTGGGAGGGCGGGCGGTGCGGGCGACCGCGTGGTCATTATCGGGGGCGGGTCGACGGGCGCGCTCGCGGCGGTGCGGCTGGCCGAGCGGGGATTCCGGGTCACGACGCTGGAGAAGGCGGCTATTGGGAATGGGTCGTCGAGCCGATCGTCGGCGTGCATCCGCGCGCAGTTCGGGGTCGCCGAGACCATCATCGGGATGCGCTACTCTGAGTGGTGGTATTCCCACTTCCATGAAATCCTGGAAACGCTACCCGCCGACACCCAGCCGGTGATCCGCCAGAACGGCTACCTCTTCCTCTATGAGGACCCCGACCACGCGGCGGCGTCCAGGTGGCATGCCGGCGCCGTGCCGCCTGCCGCGCTGCGCAGCGCGGCAGCGGAGGCATGGGACCGCGCGCGGGAACGCGCCGCGCTACAGCAAGACCTGGGCGTGCCCGTGGAAGTGCTGGAGCCGGATGAGGTGGCGCGCCGCTGGCCGCACATCGAGGCCGACCGGCTGATTGGCGCGACGTGGTGCGCGGAGGACGGCTTTCTGGCGCCCCACCTGATCTATGGCGAGGGGTTCCGCCGCGCCCGCGAGCTCGGCGTGGAGGTGCGCCAGGGCGTGGAGGTGACCAACGCCTTCCTCCGCGACGGGCGCATTGTGGCGCTGGAGACCACCGACGGTCCCGTGGCGGGCGACTGGTTCGTCAACGCGACCAACGCCTGGGCGCCGCGCGTGAGCACGTGGCTCGGCGGCATGGAGCTGGCCATCGCGCCGACCAAGCGCTACCTCTACACCCTGCGGCCCGACGAGCCAATCATGTCCGCCGAGGAGTGGGACCGCCTGCCCATGACCATCTACGGTCTGGCCCCCGGACGCGGCGCCTGCTCACGGCCGGACGGACCCCAACTGCTGCTCACCTGGTCGCACGAGACCGACCCCGAGCCCGACTTCACGGACGCGGACCAGGACCGCATCTCCCCCGGCTTCAACCACGCCCACGGGACTGAGAACCACGGCTACGCCATCCTGGAGCAGATCGACGCCTTCGCGCCGCGGCTGGCGGAGTGCGGCGGGCTGACGGCTACGGCATCCGGCTACTATGCCATGACGCCGGACGCCAACCCGCTCATTGGGAAAGATTGGCGCGTGCCGAACCTGGTGCATGCGGCGGGCTTCTCGGGCCACGGCCTGATGCACGCGCCGATCACCGCCGTCATGGTGGAAGCGATCATCGCCGGGGATGCCGTGGACGGCCGCGTGCGACTGCCCGCGCCGTTCGACGCGCACACGATCGATCTCGCCGCGTTCAATCCAGGCCGCGACTTCAGCCTGACGCGGCACGAGGCGATGGTGCTCTAAAGCCACCGCTCCCACCAGGCCAGCAGCCGCCCGATCATGTCGCGGACGTGGTCGCGCTCACGCACGCCGTGGCCCTCACGCGGGTAGACCACCAGCTCGGCCGGCACGCCGCGCTCGCGCAGCGCCCGGTAGAACGCGTGGGCCTGGTTGACGGGGACGCACGGGTCTTGCTCGCCGTGCAGGATCAGCGTGGGCGTGGTCACGCGCTCAACAAAGGTAATGGCCGAGCGCGCGCGGTACGCCTCCGGTTCCGCGTACGGGTCGGCGGCGATGAAGCGGCGGTCCCAGTCGGGGATGTTGCACTCGGCATGGAAGCTGTGGAAATCAGTGACGCCCGCTCCGACCATGGCGGCCTTGAACCGCGTGGTCTGGGTGATGGCCCAGGCCGAGGCGAAGCCGCCATAGCTCCAGCCCGCGATGCCGACGCGGTCGCCGTCCACGCGGCCCGCGGCGACGAGATGTTCGACCCCACACAGCACGTCTTCGAGGTCCTTGCCGCCCATATCGCCCAGGATCGCGTCGGCGAAGGCCACCCCGCGTCCCAGGCTGCCGCGGAAGTTGGGCAGCAGGACGGCGAAGCCGGCGGCGGCGTAGAGCTGCGGCTCGCGCGGGCCGAACCACGCCGCGCGGTTGGCGGCGGAGGGACCGCCGTGGACGAGCACGACCAGAGGCGGCGGGGTGCCGCGCTTCGCCTCGCGCGGCATGATCAGCACCGCGTCGATGGGCCAGCCGTCCGCGCCCGCGTAGCGAATGACCTCGGTCGGGTACCGCTCCATGGTCTCTTCGGCGATTGGGTTGAGGCGGGTCAAGCGCCGCCAGGATATGCCCTCGCGTGCGCCGTTGTGGCCAGCCGTCAGCTCGCCCAGCCAGAGATCGGGCGGGGTTTCGGGGTCGGTGCGCAGCGCGGCGAAGTGCCGCCGGTCGGGGGTCGCGGAGACCTGGGGCCAGAACGCCTCGCCGACCACGATCTCCGTTGCCAGCGGGTGGATCGCGCCACCCTCCGCGTCGAGGACGCCGATCTGTGACCAGGCACGGTCGTGCGCCACGACGAGCAGGCGGTCGCCCTCGGGGAACCATCCGGCCCAGCTCACGCTGACCTCGGCGCCCGGCGTCAGGTTGCGCGGCTCGCCATCCGCATCCGCATCAGCGCCCACGGTGACACTCCAGAGGTCGCCGCCGACGAGCGGGCGGTCGCTCCACTCGCCTTTGACGAAGGTGAGTCTCTTGCCATCCGGCGACCACGCGAGCGCCGCCGCCTGCCGTTCCAGCGTGCCCATCTGGCGCACGGCGCCGCCCTCCGCCGCCACCACGCCGAGCTGCCCGCGATACCAGCCGTTCTCTCCGGGCTTCTCCGCGAAGAAGACGGCGAAGCGGTCGCTCCCCGGCGCCCAGGCGTAGAGCCAGATCGTCAGGTCGG
>JANWHL010000278.1 GCA_025450405.1 Ktedonobacterales bacterium | reverse complement strand
GGGCCGCCGATTTTGGTCATGCCGATGGCGGCGGGGTAGTCGCTGAGGAGGCGTTCAATCAGGAGGCGGTCGCCCAGCTTCTGGGCGTTGCACCGCGAGCCGTCGATGAGCAGGTGGGGTCCGAACATCCTCGCCTCCTCTTCACCAGGGGTAACCGTTGCCCGCCACTCGTGCGCGTTCCGCGCAGCGCCGCCGCACCGTGCCTTGTATTCGCGCGATGAGCCGTCAGCCTCCGCCCGGGGCGCGGTCCACGCCAGGTCCGACACCCTGCCGACAGCGGGCCAAGATACGACGCGTCAGCCGACGTGCGGGAGTGTTGCCACACCAGTCCGCCCCGCGCGCTGGTAGCGCGCCACAGGCGTGGTGGGCGTCGGGGTCGCGGTGCGCTCTATTCTGGCCCCGCGTGGCCATCGCGCGGCGGCCAATCCGGCAGGGGGGGCATGTCCCAGCTCGATCCGCCGGGACCGCCGGCGTCGGGCCGCATGCCATCTGGCATCCACCCCATGTCCGGCGCGCCGTTCGGAGCGCCGCCGTGCCAATCCGCGGGTCCGGGCGCAACCTGGGCGCCGAAGCGCCGGTCCAGGCGTCCGCTCGATCCCAGCGGCACACCACTGGGCCCACCCAGCCCAGCAGTCGGTCCATAGCCATTCTGGCCACTTCCCGGTCCCGGCTGGCCGATGGCGCCGGTCTGGCCAAATCCACCGGGCTGGGCATAGGCACTGGGACCACTCAGCGGACCCGGCGGGCCAA
Organism: Ktedonobacterales bacterium; assembly: GCA_025450405.1. Taxonomy (GTDB): domain Bacteria; phylum Chloroflexota; class Ktedonobacteria; order Ktedonobacterales; family JADMIN01; genus JANWHL01. The sequence continues at coordinate 5,470 of JANWHL010000278.1, read as the reverse complement.
ACGCGCCCGTTTGCCCGGGGACACCAGCCTGCCCGGCGAGACGGCCCATATCCGGTGCGGGCGCATGCCCCGGCGTCGGCGCCAGTACGGCCAGCAGCGCGTCCACCGGCGTCCCGCTGGGCGCGGGCCAGAGCGGCGGTCGCCCGGCGCGGGCCGCCACCAACGAATCGCGCAAGCGCGCAATCTCGGCCGCGGTGCGCTGGAGGACGTATTCCGCCTGCATCGTTCGGCCCAGGCGGTTCAGCAGGTTGTTCAGCGAGGCCGCAATCTGGAAGAGCACGTTCTCCTGGGTTAGCGGCGCGCGGGCGCTGATGTCGCCATTTGAGACGCGAATGTGCGTATCGAGGATCTGCCGGATGCCAATCTCCAATTGGTGGCTCTGCTCCGCCAACTGGTGCTCCATGCGCAGCAGCTCTTCGGAGCGGTCGGCGCGGCGGATGGCCTCGTCAGTCCCGCGCACCCACAGGTAGGCCACCAGCGCGATGATCAACACCAACCCTACCGGGCGCGCCAGCATCGTGATCACGCCGACGGTGGGATCGCAGGCATGCGTCGCGGGGTCGCAGAACCCCGTCTTGAGGTCCGCGGTCAGATCAGGAAAATGCGGCTGGAGGAGGAAGTCCGCGATGATCAGGCCGCTGGCCATCGGCGCGACGATAAAGACCGACGCGCGCGGCAGGATCGAGGCCGCCGCCACCACGGGGATGGCGAGCAGGTCGTACGCCGGGAGCGCATCCAGATGCAGACCGCCCGGCTCGCTGACCAGCGCACCGACCACGCCAGCGCAGATGACGAGTACGATGATGCCTCCGGCAAGGCTGACAAGCCCCCGGCGATTAAGGAAGGTGGCCACCACAAGGCTGGCGGCCACGCCCACCACCGCGACGAGGGTACCCGGATCGCCCAATCCCACCGGCAAGAGCAGCCCATCCACCACGAACAATCCAAGGATGATCCACGCCGCCATCCGGCTCCGTCGCGCCAGCTCGCGGGCTTCGATAGAATCGAAGCGGTGCTCCCATCCCGCGCTTGCCAGGCGCAGCCACAGATTCGGTCGCCCTTGATAAGGGTCGCTGGCGAGTTCGTCCTGACCAGCCAACGCGTCGGAGGCGTAGGTTCTCATCGCTCCCCCTCCACAATCTCACGGGGCTCCCGAAACGATCGGACCACCAGAGCGTGCGCCTGGTCGGGCGTAGCGGTTCCGCACGCCCCACGAGCCGTGGGGCATGGTCGTCGTCGTATCAGGTCCCCTCCCCACCGCCAGCGTCACCGCACCGGCACCCTGGCTCGCGCGGAGCCGCGCGACTCAACGATACGCCGACGGCTCGCCCAATTCGGCACATCGCGTCGTGCTACAGTGGGGCCTCGCCAAACGAGCCTATGATAGACGGGAAGCGCATGCCTGTCAATAACCTCTGCGGTTTATGATAGTGCCAGTCTTGTCGCATCTGTTAGTATAGGGGCGCGGCGCGCTGGCGAAGCCAGCCACGGCCAGGGAGGGACAATGCCGGAGGGGACAGAACCAGGCACGGACACGTCTGTCGAACACGTCCGCTCCCTGGAAACATCCCTGATTGAGGAGATCTACATCACCGACGAGCTGCCGGTGGTGGGCATGGCTGTACCCACCAATCCCGTGATCGTCGAGACCTCCTCGGTCACCGCCGAGTTGCGGGTCATCCTCGCGCCGGTCGCCGCCACCCCGCGCGCCGTCATCGCACCCGCCGCCACCGCTGTGCCCGCTTTGGTCGTGCACCTGCCCGGTCCACCACGCGCCTCGGACTGGGTTGATCGCGTTTCCGGGACCTGGCGCATCCCTCACCGCGCCCCCGTGCAGGCGGTGCTGCTGGGGGCATTCGGCCTCGACACTCTGCTCTATTCGATGGTAGTGCCCTTCCTCCCCAGCCACGCCCGCCAACTAGGCGCTTCTCCCTTCACCACTGGAGCGCTCTTCGCCGCCTACGCCGCCGGCCTCCTCGTCGCCGCCCTACCCGCCGGCCTGGTGACCACACGCCTCGGCGCCCGCCGCACTCTGCTGCTTGGCACTCTAGCCCTCGTCATCGCAACGATCGCCGTCGCGTTGGCTCCGGGCCTCGCCCTGCTGTTCGTCGCGCGCGCCATCCAGGGCGTCGCGGGCGCGCTCACCTGGACCGCTGGGCTCGCACTCGTCGCGATTCGCTACCCATCCACCGAACGGTCCGCTGTCTTCGCGCGCCTGTTCATCGCCACCGGCGCCGGCACCCTCCTTGGCCCACCGCTCGGTGGGATCCTCTTCGCCACTGGCGGCTTCCGGCTGCCCTTTCTGGTCGCCTGCGTGCTCGTGGCCGCGGCCGGCGTCGCCGGGCTGCTCGTGCTGCCCGCCGATGCCCCGCCGCCACGCACCAGTATCGAGCGACGGACACCCCACGGGAGATCCCGGGCACGTCGCCCCATGTGGCGCGACGACCGCTTCCTGGTGGCGCTCGTTGTGACGTTGGCGGGCGGCACCCTGCTGGCCCTGCTCGAGCCCAGCGTGCCCATCCTGCTCACCAGCCGTTTCGGGCTGCGCCCACTGGTCACCGGTCTCGTATTCGGCGGGCTGGCGGCGCTCTTCATGGCCGTCCAGCCGCTGGTGGCGCGCCTCGCCCACCGGGCGGGCGCCGAAATCACCATGCTCCTTGGTCTTCTCCTTGGCGCCTTGGCCCTCGCCGGCATCGGCGCGAGCCAGACCCTCCCCGCGATGATCCTGTCACTGGCCGGCGTCGCGGGTGGCGCGGCATGCATTCTCGTGCCATCGCTCGCGCTGCTGGCGCTGGTGGGCGACCGCGCGCGTCGGGGGCGCCAGCGTGAAACGCATGCCGCCATCTTCGCCGCCTACAACGCGGCCTATGCCGGTGGTCTGCTGGTTGGCCCCCTCTTGATTGGCCTGGCCATCACGGCCTGGGGCGCCGCGCGCGGGCTCGCGGGTCTCGCCGTGGTCCCTGTTGCCGCCGCGATCATTGTGGCGTGGCAACGCCTGCTGGTTCGCCGCCGCCGTGGCGCTCACCATGAACATGTTCACCACAAGCATCCTCCCCACGACACGGCTCACGGTGCCGGAGCGTCAGGTGGCGACCAGCGCGCTCGCGCACCCTCACGCCAGACCTCACGCCAGACCTCACGCCAGACCTCACGCCAGACCTCACGCCAGACCTCACGCCAGACCTAGCGCGCGCCGCGCCCCTGTGCCGCCGCACTCGCGGTGGCGCTCACGGCCATACCCGCCAGGTCCGCCGCCACAGCGGTTCCGTCGTCGTCCGCCCGCCCGGCGCTCTTGCCGCTCGCGCCCGCCTCGGCCATCCCCCAAAAGGGATCGGCGGTCCAGAGTTCGCTGTCTTCGTCGCGGATCCGCGGCAACGCGCGCGGGGTCAGCCGTTGCCGCGTGTCGCGGGCGAACTCCACCAGCGCCCTGGCCAGCCCGGCCATGGGATGGGCGAGGAGTGCGTCGATGCGCTGAAAATGCTCCGCCGCGTCCGCGGACATCAGGTCGGGGGTGGCGATGACGAATGGCCAGAAGCGGCCAGGATCATTCAGCTCAGGCCGCCAGTACTTGGGCAAGCCGTTGCGGACCACTGGAGCCAGCGGAGCGTATAGCACGGGGATCCCAAGCTGCGCCGTCACCGCACGCGCCTCCACATCCATGATCCCCACCGTCACCGTGATCCCCAGTGCCGGATCCACCTGCACGCGTGACATGGCATAGATTGCCTCGTAGGTCGCCGCGAGCGCGACGATCGGTCGGCGTGCGGTTCCATTGCGCAGCAGGCATGGCAGTTCCCTGATCTCGCCGAGCGGGACCTCGCGCATGGCCGCGAGGGAGGGGAACACCGTTGCGCCGTACGATTCGAACTCACAACAAAACCATGGCCGTCCTGGCGTGGTCACGGTCACATCGCCAGAGCGTTCGTGGCCGTTCGTCGCGTGGCTGCTTGCCCCGCGCGGCGTCGCCTTGGCGGCGCCCTTCTGGCCCGGCGGTGGGATTACCGCGGGCTGCATATCAAAATACGCCAGGATCCGCCCTTCGCGGTTCCCCACCACAACGTGGATCGTGTCGTCGGGCAGGTTGCCAAACGCCGGGTCCAGCTCCCATCCTCGCCTGGCGACGATGTCCGCGTCATACCATCCCCACAGGAGGAACTGTTCGAGGCGAAACGTGCCCAGTCCGCGATAGCGCTCAGGGGTGAGCGATCCATGGCGCCAGGCCACCGCCACCACACCCGACGGACGCGGCGTGCCGGCATAGAGCACGCCGTCCTCTCTCCGCCCATCCTCCACTCGCCGCGGCGTCACCAGCTCCGGATATCGGGCCTGCGCCTGCGACATGCGCGCGTGTCCTTCCAGCCCATCCATGCTGGGTGCTTCGCGCGGCAATGTCCCCATTGTTGGCCACCCCTTTCTCCCCACACACCTCACGCCAACATGCCCGGCGGCGCTACGCCGCCTGTTGGGCAGACCCATCATAGAGGGCATGCCGGCGGCTGTCAACAGGGAGCGGGCGTGCTCAGCGCAGGCGGGGACACACGCCGTGCCGCTGAGTCAGGTGAGTTCGCGGCCTGGATCGCCTGGCCTGGCGGCGGCCATCCCCCAACCGGGCTGGCCGGCGTGGGCCGCATGACTTGCTGTGCTATACTGGCGCCACAAGCCAAGCCGTTCAGGCGTGCGCGTTCTCCGCTCAACGCCTACCCACGCGCGCATTGCGGGATTCGAACGCGGGCGGACGGGGCGCGAGACCCGACCTGGTTGGAGAGAGGGTGCACCATGCGCGATCGCGGGCGAAATCAAGATGCGTGGGAGGACCCTGAACGGGCCGGCTACGACGAGTACCCAGCCGACGACGACGTCTACGCCGGCGGCCCGATGGGCTCCGGCTACGAAGACGAGGAAGAGCGTGGGCTGATCCTCAGCCGCGATGAATCGCTCGTGGGCATCTCCAGCACCGTGACACAGCACGGCGCGCCCATCCTCTCATACACCCGCACCATGAACCGCTTCTACTCCAGCCGCAAACAGCGCCTCAGCCTGGGGCGCCACCGCTGCGAAGTCTGCGGCGAGCGCATCCGCTTCTGGTCCTATCAGGCGCCAACGGGCGGCCACACCCACGACGGCTGCTACGAGCGGCTCGCGTGGACATGGACTAATCTCTATGCCCAACAGCAGCGGTTGGCCGAGGAGGGCCGACTCGAGTAGGCAGGCGGCGCGGCGCTCGGACAGACATCTTCGCACCGTCGGACAAGACGCCCACGTAGAAAACGGCTACGGCGCGCAGCCAGCGAACAGGCGGAGTCGTTCACGGTCGAGCACGCCGACGCCACCACGCCGGACGGAGACAACGCCGCCCGCCTGCAGATCCCGTAGCGCGCGGCCCACCACCTCACGCGCGGTGCCCACGACCGCCGCCATCTCCTGCTGCGTCAGCCGGTGCGCCCGGCAGCGCTCGCAGCCGCACTCCTCC
>JANWHL010000277.1 GCA_025450405.1 Ktedonobacterales bacterium | reverse complement strand
GCCTCGCAGCGCGCCGCGAGATCGCGCATCCCCGCGGCGTCGCCATGCCGGCGCACCATCTTCGCCCGCTCCGCCAATCGCTCCGCCCGATTGCGCAGGTCGTTCAGCCGCTCCTTCACCCGGTCCAGGTGGTACGCGGCGGCCAGCACCTCACGCGATCGTTCGTGGTCATCCCAGAACGCCGGCTGCGCGGTTTGTTCGACCAACTCGTGCGCCCGGGTATCAACTTCCTGGAAGCGGTCAGAGACGAGGATGGACTCGAGCCGGGCACAGAGGTCACCGATGCGTCCATCCACAGAGCGACCATCGCGCGGGCGTGTCTCACGAGGACGCGCCGCCACGCCATCACCGCTCGCGCCGGTCTCCGCCGTGGGAGCCAGCGGCGCGCTGGCCGGCTCCGTCTCGGGGCGCGCCGCCTCGGCGAGCGGGCCCATCGGGATGACCTCCGCCACGATGTTGCCATCGCGCGCGCACAGCTCGAAGAGTTGCTCCCCGGCCGCCGGCCGAGCGGCGATCTGGCGAGCCAGCGGGAGCAGCACACGGTCGCGGATGGCGCGCTGGAGCGGTCGCGCACCATAGATGGGGCTGAAACCCACCTGGAGCAGGACATCCAGCACCTCCTCGCGGAAGTCCAGCAGGATGTTGCGCCGCAGCACGCCCTCGCGCAGCAGCGCCTTGCCCAGCTCGCGCCGCGCGATCGTGCGCATCTCGGCCACGCCGAGCGGGCGGAAAGTGACGATCCGGTCCAGCCGGTTGATGAACTCCGGGCGGAAATAGTCTTCCACCGCCTCCATCAGGCGCGAGCGCTCTTCGGCGAGCGCGCCCGAGCCCGTGACAAAGCCGAGACTGCCCGCACCGGCCTGGTCGGTCCCCAAATTCGACGTCATGATGATGATGGTGTTGTGCAGGTCTACGGAGCGGCCCGCCGGGTCCGTGAGCCGGGCATCATCGAAGACCTGGAGGAACAGATCGAAGACGAACGAGCCTGCCTTCTCGAATTCGTCGAGCAGGATGACCGAAAAACTCTGGCGGCGCTGCTTCTCCGTGAGCTGCTCGAGAAAGTCCTTCAGGCTCAGGACTGTCTTGTACTCGCTCATGTCAAACCGCAGCAGCTTCTCCTTGCCACCGAAGAGATACTCCGCCAGCGTTTTGGCGAGCTCCGTCTTGCCCACACCCGTCGGGCCCACGAAGAACAGCACGCCCAGCGGACGCCCGGTGTCGTGCAGCTGCGCCTTCACCAGCGTCACTACATCCACGACCGCATCGATCCCCTCGGCCTGGCCGATGATACGCTCCTCGAAATAGGCGCGGATCGCCTCCTGGGTCAGCGGAATCTTGTCCGAGATGATCGGCTCCGGCACGCCGGTCATCCGCGAAAAGGCAGCCGTGACGACATCCGCGGTGACGATCTGGTCGCGCGAGGTGGTGGCCGCGACCGGACGCGCGTCCGCCGGCCGCCGTGTGGCATCGTCCGGTCCGGGCGCCTCGCGATCACCGGCGGCGGTGTCGAGCAGGCGGATGGCCTTGCCCGGGAAGGCCTGATAGGGTAGGAACTGGCGCGTCAACTCGAGCCCGCGCTCGATGGCCGCGGCCTCGATGCGCACGTGGTGAGCGCGCTGCAGGTGGCGCGCCGCCGCCTGGAGGATCGCCCGCGTCTCGTCCAGACTAGGCTCCTCCACCTTGACCACGTCGAAATGGCGCATGAATCCCTGGTCATCCGCCAGGCCCAGCGGGCGGTGAGGCCCCGAGACATAGTTCTCGTGCGTGCTTTCGCCGAGCAAGACGAGGTCCTGGTTCTCGATGTAAGGCCGCATTTGGACGTTGAAGCCATCCGCGTCTTCGGAGGCGCGGCCGGCGTCGCGCAGCGCCCAGATGTCCTCGACGTAGAGGAGCAGGTTATGGTCGTCTTTGACGGCCTCTAGGAGCTCGGTGAGGCGGGTCTGCCACTCGCCGATGTAGCGTGTGCCGGTGAGGATGCGCCCAGTGGAGATGGCCACCACGCGCTTGCCATGCAGCGGCTCGGGGCCCTGTCCGCGCGCCATACGGCGCACCGCCTCGTGCAGGATGGCCGTCTTGCCCACATCCGATGGCCCCAGCAGCAGGACACTCCGCCTCGCCTGAATGCCCCGCAAGACGCGTCCGATCTCGTCCTCGCGGCCATAGGCGTGGCCGAGCTGACCGGCCTCCAGCCGCGCCGTCAGATCCGTCGCGCCCATGTTGACGACGTGTTCGAGCGCCGCCCGCCGCTGCCGTGCCATTCGTCCCGCCGTCCCCCGCTATGCTTGCCCGCACCCATTCCCAGTATAACACGCCTGCGAGCACGCTCAGCCGCCCCGCGAATCGCGGTGCGCTGGGTAGCGCGGATAGCTCACCGGCGCGGGTGCCTTGCCGAAGAGCCGCACCAGTAGCGCGATCAGCAAGCCCGCGACGAAGCCGCCGACATGGGCGAAGTAGGCGACACCCCCGCTCTGCACGTACTGCGGATTCAAGCTTACCAGGGCATCGAAGAGCTGGAGAACGAACCACAGGCCGATGACGATTACCGCGTTCAGTGTGGCGATGGTGATGAAGAAGCCGATGAAAATCAGCGTCTTCACGCGCGAGCCGGGGAAGAAGACCAGGTACGCTCCCAGCGCACCGGCGATCGCGCCGCTGGCACCCAGGTTCAGCTGGTTCAGGTTGCCGCCCGCATAGACCGTCGCCGCGATCTGGGCGACGCCCGCCACCAGCCCGCAGAAGAGATAGAAGAGCAGATAGGGGATGTGGCCGAAGCGATCCTCCACGTTGTCGCCGAAGACCCAGAGGAAGATCATGTTGCCGGCGATGTGCAGGAAGTTGGCGTGCAAGAACATTGCCGTGATCAGGGTGAGGAAGACGGGGGTGGGCTGGCCATAGGCACAGCCCGTGATGCCATCATAGTGCGCGAAGAACGCCGGCCCCACCGACTGCCCATGCAGGATGGTGGAGGGGATGACCGAATAGGCCGCCGCGAGACAACTCCCGCCGTTGCCAGGCAGCAAGATCCCGTAAACATACACGGCGATGTTCGCGCTGATCAGAGCGTAGTTCACGAACGGGAAGCGGCGGCGGCGCGTACCGGGGTTGTCGCTCACGGGAATGAAGGCCATCCGCGCACCTCCTCGGCCCTCGGCTCGCCGCCCCCGGCTCGCCACGGTCACACGACACCGCGCGCCCTCACACTCGGCGCCAGCACGCGACGTCACACGAAATAGAGCGTGGCCGCCGCGTCGATCAGCGGCTGGGTCAGCTGCGGCGCCACGCCGAAGTAGCGCGCGCACGAAATCAGCAGGCGCAGCAAATCGCGCGGCTGGCTGGCCCGGCGCGGCCGGCCCGCTTGATCGTAATAGCGCTGAATGAGGTAGGTGTAGCCCGAGTCAGCATACTCGACACCACTGTCACCACACGCGCGCCGGAAGATTTCGCGGTACGCCTCCACGGTCGGGTCGGGGATGCCCACTTTGCACGGCAGGCGGCGCAGGAAGGCATCGTCCATCAACTGCTTCGGCTCCAGATTGGTGGCGAAGACCAGCAGCGGCGTGAAGGGAAGCGCCACCTGGCCGCCGCTGATGAGGGTCAGGTAGTCCACCCCCGTCTCCAGCGGCACGATCCAGCGGTTCAGCAGATCATCGGGTCGGTGCTGTTGGCGCCCGAAATCGTCGATCAGCAGGACGCCGCCGGCCGCCTTCACCTGGATCGGGCAGTCATAATAGCGCTGGCGCTCGTTCCACAGCAGATCGAGCTGTTCGAGACGCAGCTCGCCGCCCACCTGCACGAAGGGCGGATAGCACAGCACCCAGCGCTCGTCAAATCGCGCGCTCGGCTGGGCCTCGGGTGGCAGCGGATGGTGGACGCTGGAATCGAAGACGCGGAAGACCTGGCCATCCACCTCCACGGCGAAGGGCACGAAGACACCGCCGGTGAGCATGCGCGCGACGCCGGCGGCGATGGCGGTCTTGCCGTTGCCGGCGTGCCCGTAGAGGAAGATGGGGCCGCCGCTCTGGACGCCTGACCCCACGCGGTCCACCACCTCGTCGTCCAATACCAGATGCGCCAGCCGGCGCCAGACCAGATCGCGGGTGATGTTGCGGCGTCCGGACAATTGCTGGCGCAGGGCGTAGTCGAAGGCGCGGAGGGGGACCGGGGCCGGCCCAATGTAGCCGCTGCGCTCAGTGATCTGGTGTGCGCGTTGGGCGCCGCGCTCGGTGGCGCGCAGGTTGATGCCCGCCGCGCCGATCACAGCCTGGGCGCCGCCCACGGGCTCGATCAGATTCTCACGGCGCAGTCCTCCGATGGCGTGCTCTACCACCCCCGCCAGGGGCAGCCGCAGCCGTTCGGCCAGGTCATTGCCCGAGATCGTCCCGAGGCTGACCACCATTTTGAGGCTGAGCTCTTCCAGAAAGCTCGGGTCCAGATCGGTCTCGGCAACCGTGGTAGGCCGAGGCGGGAGCCCGATGGGCGGCGTGCCGCTCGTGGGGCCAGTCCCCGGTTGCCCACCAGCGCCGGTGGGGCCCGTGCCACCGGACGCGCCCGCACCGGCTGGGCCGGATGGGCGCGAGTTCGGTCCGGGGCGCGGGTCGGGCGCGCCGCTGACGTGTGCTCCGCTGACATGTGCGCCGCCGGCCGGAGGCGCGATGCCCGCGTAGGCCGGATAGTGGGCCTGGTCGGTCGTGCCGGGAGGTGGAGTGTTAGTGGATTCCGCCATGAATAGCCGCTTCCTTTATTGACCCATGTGGAGCCGCGAGCATCCGCCTGGACCCGGCTGCCCGCGGTTGAGCTCAGTCCATCCAGTATACCGTGTCTGTCACGCCTGGCAAGCCCCCCACGGCGGAAATGGACATGCCGAAATCTGGACATGCCGAAGGGCCAAACTCAGCCCTTGTCTCCAGTCAGCCATCCTGTTACACTTGGGGCGCCCAGCGGGACTGCTGGGCCGTGCCGGTGCGTGGGCCGGGATGACGGCACCTGAGGGAAGGGCGATTGTGATGAGCGAGGGCAACACGGCGGAGCCGCCGCCCGTGACCGTGCCGCTGGCGGGCGGTGGCGAGTTACGCGTGGATGGCGAGGGGTTGCGTCTACACGGGCACCTGTACCGGCTGGATCAGGTGCTGGACGCGCGGTTGCTCTCGCCCTACCCCGAGGTCATCGGAATGACCATCGCCGGGTTCGCGCCGTTCACGCTGATGTCCGTGCGCCCAGGTGATGGCGCGGCGGCGCTCGAAGCGATCTACGGGCGCCGCCCGGAGCTCCGGGTGGCCGCGCCACCACTCCCGCCGCCAGGGGCCTGGGGCGCCGTGCCGCCGCCGGCTTTCGGGCCTCAGCCGGGCATCCCCCCGACCCCAGGCGGGGCGCCGGCCGGCTTCCCCGCGTACCCCCAGGGCGCCGCCTTCCCCCCACCGCCCTTCGGGCCGGCCATGAGCGGCCCCGGCACGCCTGGCGTGCCGGGCACCGGCGCGGGCGGACTCGGCTTCTGGCCGCAGGGCATCGGCGAAGTCATCGGCACCACCTTCCGCCTCTACTTCAAGAACTTCCCGCGCTTCGCGCTGATCAGCCTGGCGGTGGCCTTTGTGCCCGCCATCCTGGGCGGCGCGATCCAGGTCGCGTATTACGTGGCGCTGGGCTTCGACCCCACCCAAGGACTCATCCAGAACCTCTCCAATTTTGGCAGCTCGAGCTCACCATTCTTTACGGGCCCCAATACGGGCGGCCCCTACGGTTCGAATCCGCCGCCGTTCATCCAATGGTTCATGCATCCAGATCCCGGCACCGTGTTGGCGGTTATTGGTATCGGCCTGCTCGTCGTCATCGTCGCGGTGCTGCTGAACTGCTGGCAGGCGGCCGCGCTGGCGCTCGGCGCGCGCGAAGCGGTCCTGGGCCGGACGGTGCGCGTGGGCGCCGCGCTCGGCGGCGGTCTCCGGCGCGTTCCGGCGGTGCTTGGCGTGTATGTGCTCATCGCGCTCGTCTTCATCGGCATCGAGGCGGTCCTCGGGGTGATCTTCGTGCTCCTGGCCATCGTCTTCATCCTCGTCGCCGCGAACAGCGGCGGTCTCTCGGCGGATGGGACGCCGAGCCCGGGATTGGCGTTCATGGGCATTGGCATCTTCCTCGCCATTGTCGCCTTTTACATCGTCCTCATTGTCCTCGTCGTGTCTATCTTCGTGCGGCTGGGGCTCGCCCCCTACGCGGCGGCGGCCGACCGGCTCTCGCCGACCGCGGCGTTCGGACGGAGCTGGTCGCTGGTGCGGCGCAATTGGTGGCGGACGTTCCTGCCCGTCTTCGTGATCGGCATCATCGTTGGCTTCGTCGTGGGTCCGGTGGGCGCGGCCGCCCAGTTCGTCTCGATCGCGGCCATCTATCTGGTGGTGATTCCGCTGATCTCGGCGCTGGCGACGCCACTCACTGTCATCGCGTACGTGGTCATCTACTATGATCTGCGCCTGCGCCGCGAAGGGTATCCGGCGCTCGCGAGCCAGCTCGGCCTGCCGCCGATGCCGGCCATGCCCATGATGCCGTTCTGGCCCCCTGCCGGGATGCCGCCGTCAGGGATGCCGCCCACTGGCGCGCCCTTCGCGCCGCCATCTCCCGCGCCATATCCCGCGCCAAACGCCCCCACCGCCACGAGCCAGCCAGACGGTCCGGCCATCAGCGGGCAGGCGGAGCAGCCGGGTGGGCCAGCCCAACCGGGGGAGGCCACTTCAGGCACTTAGAGTCTGCTTGTATGATTACTTCTTTCGAGCTGGACCGTTATTAATTGAGAGCGGAGTGAGGGTGCGCGGGCCGCTTCCCATGCGGGCCCGTGGCCTTTCGCGGTGGCGCCGGTGTGCCCGCGCCGCCGGTCGCGGGCGCCGCCTCCAGCGCCCGTTACACGCGCAACGGCGCTTGCTCCTCCCCGCGGCCGCTGCTATACTTGGGCTTGCCAGATTGCGCCCGGGCTCTATCCCCCTCGCGGGTTCCGCCTGGGCGCCCATGTGACTGGTCCGGAAGGGAGGGGTGTGGTGGCGCGCGCTCGGTGCCGCGGCGTTGATCCAGGGCCGACCGGCGCGTCCCACGAAAGGCATGGCCAAGAATATTGTTGCGTACCGGCGCCCCGAGCCCCCCACGCTTGACCTGCTCCCGCTCGTGAACGCGGGCGGCGAGGTCGCGCGCTGGTTGGAGCACTACTGGCGGAAACTGCGTCTGCCCCTTGAAGCGGCGCGGCAACTCGCCATCACGGATGACCGGCAGGAGTTCGCCCGCTGGACCGGGCGGCGACTCAATCCTATGGCGCTGGGCTGCTATTGCTATCTGCCCAATGCCTCAGGAGCCTCAGCGGAGTTGGGTTGCGGCGAGCCGCCCGACATGTTGAACGCCGAGTCGGCGCACTTGCGAGCCGCCGCGCTCGCTCCCGCGCCAGCGGTGCGCCTGCAGCCGCCCCTTCCGGGTCTGGCTCCCCGGGACGGGGACACGACCCTGGAGACGCTGGCGGAGCTGACCCTGCTGGATGGTGACGACTTCGCCAGTGCCGTGCCGCGCGGCACGGATTATCGCCACCTCATCTTCATCGAGCCGGGCATGCTCCCGGTCAGCATTGAGGTGACCGTCGCGCACGAGCTCATCCATCTCGCGGACCGGGTGCGCGGCACGCCGCGTCGGCATCGCTGCCACGGCTACGACTCCATCTCGGTGGACGAAGCGGCCGTCACCGGTCACAGTCCCGAGTTCCTGCGCGCACAACTGCGCGACGAAACGGTTCGCCGCGAGGCGGCGCTACGCCAGATCCGCCCCTATCGCTTTGTGTACGTCTGCCCGGTCTGCCGGCGCGAGTATCCGCGTGTGCGCCGGTATGCGCGTCCCGTATCGTGTGGCCGCTGTGACCATCATTACAATCTCGCTTTCCTCCTGGAGGTGCGCGAGATTCCCCCCGGCGAGACCTACGCGGGCCTAGGCTCACCCGATGACACTGATACTGAGATAAACGCCAGCGCGGACGAAACCGCCAACTGGGGCGAAGGACCCGTTGCGCCCGACGCTGGCGCGGGAACAGGAGAAGACTGACCAGGACGTAGTCGATTGACCAGGAAGTGGTCGAGCGGCACCGCACTTATCCGCGGGCGGGGGACGCACAATATGCTCCCCCGCCCGCATCTTTATCCGGTGGCCGCGTCTCCCCCACGCACGTCATACCCGATACGGCTGATCGCTTCCACATCTATACGCATCATCCCAAGAGAAAGCGAGCGCCGCCGCCGCCCTCCGTCCCCACCGCCACTCAGGATGAGCCGCGGAAACCCAATTCCGTCTCCTCCCCCAACCACCCCACCCGCCAGCGCGGATTCCCCGCGCCCTTCAGGGCGCCTCCTTGCTGTACCACCACGCGCGCCCTTGGCTGAGACGCTCGCCCAGCCGTCCATTCCTTGCACCACCCGCCCGCCGCTCAGGATTCTCCCGAAAGTGGTCCGCCGCCACCCTCCCGCCCCGTTGCCCGCACGCGGTCCTCGAAGCTCAGGATGACACGCGGAATTTCCATTCCGCATGCCCGCCCCGCCACCCCGCCCGTAGTCGCTCCGCGCGCCATTCGCCCCGCGCGCCCCCTGGCTCCCCGCCAACCTCCAGCCGCCACCTCACCATTAGGTTGATGCCGATGGGGCATTCGGTGGACGCCCGGCGTCACCTACGTGGAAGCGTGCATTCGCGTCGCGTATTGGCCGCATGCGCAACCGTACGCCACCGCGACGTGGTGTGGTGGCGACGCGACGGTTCGCGTGAGCGGGGCGCACGGACGCCCCCCGCTACCCCTGGGGGCGGCGGGATACAGGGCCTTCGGGCGGGCCAGGCGGCAGGCGGATCGGGCCGGCGGTCAGCGGCCGAGGCCCAGAGCGCGGGCCGGAAAGCGGGCCAATCGTGTCGCGGCCCACGAACGATTGGGTGAAAGGCCCGGCGGCTGGCCCATCCGCCAGCGCAAACCCAAACGCGGGGGCCGCGGTGCCGTGCGCCTGGAGGGCGCGAAGATCGGCATGTAGCTCGCCGGCGGTGGCGTAGCGGAAGGCGAGGTCGCGCGAGATGGCCCGGAGCACGATGGCCTCGAGCGCGACGGGGATGCTGGCTTCGAGCTGGCGCGGTGGCGCGGCCTGGGCGTTGAGGATCGCCTCGCTCATCTCGGTGAGCGTACGGCCACGATAGGGACGCTGGCCCGTGAGCAGCTCGTACATGCTGACGCCGAGGGCGTAGACATCGGCGCGCCCGTCCACCTGGCGGCCGCGGAGCTGCTCGGGTGGGACATAATACAGGCTGCCGACGACGGTGCCTTCGCTCGTGAGGCCCTGGAGGCCCTCGATGCGGGCGAGGCCAAAGTCGAG
>JANWHL010000276.1 GCA_025450405.1 Ktedonobacterales bacterium | reverse complement strand
GTGCGCGTGGGCTTCATCGTTCCACAAGCGCTTTCAGCGTCAGCGGCTGCCAGACGGCCCAGGGCGCGTCGCCCTTGTTCCAGAGGTCGTTGAGGAAGAGCGTGTCGCGGTACGTGTCCATCGCGTACCAGAAGCCGGGATGGCGGTACGCCACGAGCTGCCCGCCCGCCGCCAGGTTCATCAGCGGGGCCTGCTCCAGCACACACTCCTCGTCGAGATAGTCGAACACGCCGCGCTCAAAGACGAAGAATCCGCCATTGATCCACTCTTCGGCGGGCGGCTTCTCGCGGAAGCATCCCACCGTGCCGTCGGAAGCGATTTCGAGCACGCCGAAGCGCGAGATGGGCTGAATAGCGGTCACGGTGGCCAGTTTTCCGTGCGAGCGGTGGAATCGGAGGAGGTCGCCGATGTTGACATCGCTGAGGCCGTCGCCATACGTCACCATGACCGTGTCGCCGTCCGCGTAGTGCTCCACACGCTTCAGCCGCCCGCCCGTCATCGTCTCGGGGCCGGTGTCGGCAAGCGTCACCATGAAGGTGTTCGGCTCATCGCCATCGTGAAAGGTAATGCCCGGGCGCTGCCCCAGCCCGAGCGCGAGCGTGAAGTCGTTGATCATGGAATCGTAATTGAGGAAATACTCCTTGATCATGCTGCCCTTATAGCCCAGGCATAGCACGAACTCGTTGAATCCATAATGGGCATAGAGCTTCATGATGTGCCACAAGATCGGCCGACCGCCGATCTCGACCATCGGCTTGGGGCGGAACTCGGTCTCCTCGCGCAGGCGTGTCCCCTTGCCGCCGCACAGAATGACGACCTTCATGACCGCACCTCCCCACCTCAATCCGTGAAACCCTCGCCTCATCCTATTGGGACGAACGTGGGGCGTCAACGCGACTAGTACCACGAGACCCTATCGGGGCAACCACTTCGCGTTGTGCATTGACGGTGGGAAAGGATACTCGGCTCCAATCGATCCTATACGGCATTGACGAAACAGGCACATCTTCCTTACTATGAGGCGTGAGAATTCGCGCTCCGTCAGAGGATGAATCGCGCGACGCGGGACCGCCTGTCGCGCTGATCGGTGGTTGGGTGGGGGGAGCGTAGCGGATGTCGCCGCTTATCCAGGCGAGCGGAGCGCCACCGCGTCGGGGGCTGGCGCGCTTCGTCCAGTGGTGTGGAACGATCGAGGGAGTGCTCTTCCTCACCGTCCTCGCGCTGGCGTTGATCGTGCGCCTGGCGTTGGCGCCAGTCGCGCTGTTTCCCCATGACCCGCAGTGCTATGCCAACTGGGGACGTGCCCTCTACAGTCATTTCTTCGACATTTACTCGCCGCGCCCAGGCGCGAGTGACGCGAATACATGTATTCCGGCTTATCCTCCCTTGTCGATTTATCTGTTCGCTGTCCTGGACGGCGCGTATTGGCTGGTCGCCCATCTGTTAGGCATGAGCGTCACCTTCAACGTTCAACAAGCCCCTTTGTTGACCACGTTTCTCAAGCTTCCCGCGCTCCTGGCCGATCTCGCGGCCATCTGCCTCTTCTACGTCGTCGCGCGCCGTCATGTCTCGGCACTCTGGGTCCTCCTAGGCGCGGCATCCTATGCGTTCTCCCCGTTCGTCTTGATTGTCGGCGGTGTCTGGGGTCAGCAGGATGCCCTGTACACTCTCGCGATCCTCCTGGCGGTCGTCTTCGCGCTCCGCCGCCAGGTGGGCTTGGCTGGCGTCCTATGCGGCGTCGCCGTCATGCTGAAACCCCAGCCCGTCGTGCTGGTGCCGTTGGTCTTTGTCTATGCCTTCCGCTGGGGAGGCATGCGCAAGGCGGCCGGGTTCGCGGGTGGCTTCATCGGCACCTGTGTGGCTATCTGCTTGCCCTATCTCATGCCACCCCACCCGCAGGTGCTCGTGTTTGTCCGCAACGCGTTCATTTCGGTGCAACCCATCGCGACCAATGTCGGGCTGAATCTGTGGTGGTTGCTCGGCGGCGAGCACCCAGTCATAAATCAGTGCTGTGTGTGGGAGTTGTCGCCAGTTCTCAATAGCGCCCAGCCCTATCTCGGTCCGCTCTCGGCAAATACCCTTGGATGGCTCTTGCTGGCGATCTGCCTCGGCGTGGCGATGATTGGCGTCTGGCGCGACGCGTCGGGGCGGACGCTCTTCGCGGGCGCGGCGCTGACCATGCTCGCCTTCTACACGGTCACCACCGCGCAGACACCGCGGTACGTCTTCTCCACGCTGATCTTGTTCCTGATGGCGGCGGCCTATGCCAAGCGCTACGCGTTCATCTACGCGGCGTTCAACATCCTGGCGTTCCTGAGCCTCGCCATCTACCTCGTCCTTGACATGACCGGTATCCACCTCGAAGCCTATCTCACCCCGTATTATCGCTTCCTCTTTCGTCACTGGAGCTTGCTTGACGTTCTCTCCCTCATTTGTGTGGAGCTGCTCATCGCGACCATTATTCTGTATCTGCGTCCGGAATGGCGCCCCGCCGAGCTGCTATCCGGCGCCGCGCAACGCTTCGCCCCGCTTGGGGTTGCTACCATTGGCGCGGGCGCTGTTAGCGCCCCGGCCCTTGCTAGCTCGATCGCGGTGCCCGGTCCCCAATCGCAAGCTCTCACATCCCGCTGGACCCCCGGCTCGCCGCCCCCTGGCGCCATACCCGCCGGCCAGCCAATGACCGACAAGCGCATCTCGGCGGTGATTCCCTGCTACAACGAGGAGGGCAACATCGTCGCGATGTACGAACGGCTGACGGCCGTGCTGAGTCAGATCACGAGCGCCTACGAGATTATCTTCGTGAACAATGGCAGCTACGACGGGTCGGCCCGCATCTTCGACGCGCTCGCCGCCAGCGATTGGCACGTCTCGGTGGTCACGCTCTCGCGCAACTTCGGGTCGCAGGGCGCCTACACGACGGGCATGGAGCACGCCCTGGGCGATTGCGCCATTCTCCTGGACGGCGACATTCAGGATCCGCCCGAGCTCATCCCCACCCTGGTGCAGCGGTGGCTGCAGGGGTACGACGTCGTGTACGGCGAGCGGGTCCGGCGCAAGGGCAGCCTGCCCAGGCGCATTGGCTACAAGCTGTTCTATCGTCTCTTCCGCCGTCTCTCCTATATCGACATCCCGGTGGATGCCGGCGATTTCAGCCTGATCGACCGCGCCGCGCTTGACGTGATCAACGCGATGCCCGAGCGCGACCGCTTTATCCGCGGCCTGCGCGCCTGGGCTGGCTTCAACCAGGTGGGCGTGCCCTATGTCCGCCAGGAGCGCCACGCCGGGCGCACCACCAATAGCTTTATCGACCTCTTCCGGTGGGCGGGCCGCGGCCTGGTGTCGTTCTCGTACGCGCCCCTCGAGCTCATCTCGTATCTCGCGGCGTGCATGGTGGTCCTGACCGGGATCGCGCTGCTGGTCTACACGGCGCTCTACTTCATCTTTCCCGATACCCCCCGAGGCTTCCAGACCATCATCGTGATCGTCCTCTTCCTGGGGGCCGTGCAGTTGTTGTGTCTGAGCATCATCGGCGTGTATCTGGGGAAGGTCTTTGAGGAAGTGAAGGGCCGGCCCAGTTACGTGGTCCAGCGCATCCAGAACAACCACCGCGCCTGGTGGTCCCACCAGGCCGAACCACACGCCGATGCCGAGGCGGCGCCGCCGGCCATAGCGCACGCTCCGGCGCGCGCGGGAGTACCTACCCGGGCGCGTCCGTAATCCAGCAATGTATTCAGACGCCGACCTCGGCCCGCTCCGACGGCGCCACTCGAGCGATCACCAGGATCGCCACTCGGGGGACCTATGAACGCATGGCGGCCGGACATCGACGAGGTACCCACCGTGAAGTGGCCGCGGACGGAGGTCGACGCGGCGCCCACAGTGAAATGGCCGCGGATGGCGATTGATCAGGCGCCCACACTGCCCACGCCAATAGCGCCGTACGCGCCCGCTGACGCCGCGGGTCAATGGCGCCGCGCCCCCACTCTGGCCGCCGCGGCTCCTCCCCACTCGGCCTCGGGCGCTGGTCTGGCCAATCTGACGCGCGCTGTCGATCGCCTCAGCGGAGGGCGCGCGGCACTGATCGGACGATTGGCGACATACCTGGCGTTTGGCGGCACCGCGGCGCTCATCAACCTCGTGGTATTCGCCCTGGTCCTGCGCGTGCCGCTGCCCATCCCCGACTTCGCCCGCAATCTGGTCGCGTTCGCGGTGGCGGCCGAGGTCGCCACCCTGGCCAATTTCATTCCCAATGATCAGATCACCTTCAGACACCTGCCTGGCTACAGCCGGGTTTGGTGGCAGCGCTGCCTGCGCTTTCACGCCACCTGCGCCGCCGGCACGGCCCTGACCTACGCCATCCAGGCGGGCCTCCATTACGGCGTGGGGGTGGGAGCCCTGGTGTCGGAGGCCATCGCCCTGGTGCTCATCACCGCCTTCAATTTCACGACGCACCACCTCTTCACCTACGCGCGCACGCGTGGCGACGCTCACCTTCCGTAGGGGCGCGCGCTTGTACGCCCGGCCCGCCCAACGATACCGGTCACCATCCCTTGGTGCGCACCGTCGTGCGCTCGCTAGCATATCCCCACTCCCGCGCCAGGGAGAGGGAAGCGGGGAGGTGAGGTTCCTAGGGGCTTGGGCGGCGGGACCCCGGATTAGCGCGGGGAGAGCGCCGATCCATTCCCGTTGGCGCCGGTATCGAAGCCCTCGAGACCCGCCACCTCCGCGTGGGGCGAGGTGGCGACTTCGGCCAGGCTCACGCCGGTCTCGATGAGGATCGTGCTGAGCGCCTTCGCGTCCAGTGTCTCGTGGCGCCGCAGCTCCTCGGCGATGCGGTCCAGCGTTGGGCGGTGTGTCTCCAGCATGAGCTTGACCTGCTGGTAGGCCGTCTGGACAAGATCGCGCGTCTCTTCGTCGATGACGGTGGCCGTGGCCTCGCTGTAATCGCGCCCGGAAAATTCGCCGCCCGCGCTGAAGGGGCTGGGGCGATCGCTGAAGGAGAGCAGCCCCACGCGCTGGCTCATGCCCCAGCGGGTGGCCATGTTGCGCGCGATCAGCGTGACCTGCTGGAGATCGTTCTCCGCCCCCGTCGTGATGCTGCCCAGCGCCGTTTCTTCCGCCCCGCGGCCGCCCAGCGCCGCCATGATGCGCCCGACGAGGTAGTCGCGCGAGTAGTTGTAGCGGTCGTCCAGAGGGGTGTACTGTGTGACGCCCAGCGCTTGGCCGCGCGGGATGATCGTCACCTTGGTGACCGGGTCGGAGTGCGGCGTCAGCAAGCCCACCAGCGCGTGGCCGGACTCATGGTACGCGACCACCCGGAGATCGTCTTCCGAGAGTACCAACGGGCGTTCCGCGCCGAGTTGGATGCGGTCCAGCGCGTCGTTGAAGCACGGCATGTTGACGCGATCGAGGTTGCGCCGAGCCGCAAGCAGCGCGGCCTCGTTCACCAGATTGGCCAGATCGGCGCCGACCATACCCGTGGTGGAGCGCGCGACCTGTTGCAGGTCCACGTCGCCGGCCAGCGGGACATTGCGCGTGTGGATGCGCAGGATGGCCAGCCGGCCCTTCCAGTCGGGGCGCTCCACCGTCACGCGGCGGTCGAAGCGGCCGGGGCGTAGGAGGGCGATATCCAGGCCATCAGGGCGGTTGGTGGCGGCGATGACGACGACCGCCTGGCGCGTGTCGAAGCCGTCCATCTCGACGAGCAGCTGATTGAGGGTTTGCTCGCGCTCGTCGTTGGTGGTCAGGCTGGTGCCGCGCTGCCGGCCGACGGCATCGATCTCGTCGATGAAGATGATGCTGGGGGCGGCCTTTTTGGCCTGGTCGAAGAGGTCGCGGACGCGGCTGGCGCCGACGCCGACGAGCACCTCGACGAACTCGGAGCCGCTCATCGAGAAGAACGGCACGCCCGCCTCGCCCGCCACCGCACGGGCCAGCAGTGTCTTGCCAGTCCCCGGCGGGCCGACCAACAGCACTCCCTTGGGAATCTTGCCGCCCAGGCGCTGGAACTTCTGCGGCGTCTTGAGGAACTCGACGACCTCCTCCAGCTCCTGCTTCGCCTCGTCCACACCCGCCACGTCCGCGAACGTGGTGCTGGGGCGGTCCTCGAGGATCAGCTTGGCCCGGCTGCGGCCGAAGCTGAAGATGTTCTGTTGGTTCTGCGACGCCCGGCGCATCAGCAGCAGGATGATGATGACCACCAGGGCGATCGGCACGACGTTGATGAGCAGCGTCAGCCAGATGTTGCCGGTGTCGGGCGCCTTCGTGATGACGACGACGGCGTTGTGATAAAGCTCCTGCTGGAGGAAGGAATCGTCGTTGAAGGCCAGGTACGTGTCGAAGTGCGTCGACTTGATGGTCGTTCCATCCGACGCCTGACCCGTCATGAGCTGGCTGAGGGTGCCCGTCATGTCGTGGTCCTGGATGGTGACCGAGACCACGTTGCCCGATTCGACCTGGACGAGCATCTGGCTGTAGGGCAGCTCGATGACGGCCGGAGTGGTCGTATCGCTGTAGGTGCGATAGAGGTAGTAGGCGATGAAGACGATCGCCAAAATGAGCAGGAAGCGCGAGAACCAGCCCGCGCCACCACCGCTCGGTGTGCCCGCATTGGGGCCGCCCGCGGGCGGACGGTTGGGTCCCGAGGGCGGGCGGTCGGAGGGTCCGCCGTTATTCTTGAGCGTATCGGAAACGGCCGCCGAGCTAGGACCCTTGCTGGGCTCGTTGCCCCGCCGCTGCCGCTGCGCTCGCAAGATCGTCTGGCCAAACATCGTGTGCGAACCCTACTTTCTCGCACGCGGTGGGGGGAGCGGGACGTCAGATCCGCCCACGTGCGGGTCGATCGCGTGGTGGTCGCCCGGTAGGGCGCGCAGCTATTATAGCGCATCCATTCCGCGCGCGCACCCTATGCCGCGACGCTGGTCCAGCCGCTTGCCGCACTGAGCCGACGAGACGGGTGCCCGAGCGGTCGCACGCCCCAAGTCAGCAAGAACGGCGCCGGTTCTAGCTGACCCATGTGAACGCGTTGGACCGCGTCTTGAATGTCCGGATCGGCGGGGCACACCAGGCGATAGGCGCACACCGAGCACGTCCGCTCGCGCGGGCGCGGCGCGAAAGCTCTCGCCTCGATCTGCGCCGCCGCCCGGTCCATCTTGTCCAGGGTGGAGAGCTGCCGTCGATCCGGTTTGAGGTACTTTTTCGCCGCCAACCGCGCGCGCTCGGTCACGTCCACGAGCCCGTCGCGCGCGGCACGTTCACCCGCCCGGACTCTTCATCTCCGTATCCTTTGTGTCCTCCGCGTTCTCATGATGCTGATTCGTTCCCCTCCGCGGCCGCGATCGCGGCCCATTCGCGCTTGAGATCGGGAGCAAGCGCGCTCGCCTGGGCGGCCTCCAGGAAGGGCTGTCGCACGCCTTGCGCTGGCGCCTGGTCGGCGTAGTAGAACGCGCCAGCTTCGGCCACGCCCGCTCCGCTCAGGTAGGCCGCCACCGCCTCGGGGGCCACCTTCAGCGCGCTGGCGAGCCGCCGCACGAGGGTGCGGGGGGATTGTCGCGGCGTCGATCGAGTGGGCCTCCAGTCGCGCCAGAAGCTCCGTGCTCAACCGGACCGCCTCCGCCAGCGCGCGCGGCGCCAGACCCACGCGGGCGGCCTGCGCCACCAGTCCATCGGTCGCCGGCACCTCGGCGGGCACCGGGGCGGCGTGCTCGGTGTGGATGCGCGCCAGCACCGCGGCCGCGGCGGGCGAAAGGGTAGGGTCCGGCGCGGCCTCCGCGGTGGGCAGGTCAGCGCCGACGGCGGGGAAATAGAGGGCAAACTCGGTCAGCTCGGCGGCGTATTGCGGGTAGCGCGCGGCGTACTCCTCCACACGCGGCTCGCGCCCGGCGCGATGTTCTTCCGCGTAACGGTACGTGATCGCATCGATCTGATACTGCCGCTCACGCTCCTGGGCGTCGTGTTCGCTATTGGACATGATCGTCTTCCTTGCCGTGGAGGTAGAGGGCGCGCAAACGCGCATACAGATTCTCGAGACGCTCGCGCACCGTCCGGTCCGTCACGCCCAGCCGCGCCGCGACGTCGGCTCGCGGGACGCCGCGCTGGAAACAGTCGTGGAACAGGCGCCGTTCGTCCGCGCTGAGCGCTGCCAGCACCGTCTCCATGTCAATGCGTCGTTCGACCTCATCAAAGGCAGCGTGCGCGGCGGGGTCGGGCACATCGATCGCGGGCCTGGCTCCGCGCCGCCATCGGGCTGGGCATTCAGGCTGGTGATTGCGCGCCGTGGCACGCGGATGGGTGTCTTCGCGTCACGGCGCTTCCGAATGCCGGCCTGGCGCATCACCCTGCCGGCGGCATGCTGCTGGATGCGCCCAAGCGCATGCATGAATCCCACATGGAGAAACGTCTTCACGTCGGCGCTCAGCTCCTGCCTGAGCGCGAAATGGCACTCTTGCTCGAGGTCCTGAGCGTATTAGCGCGTTTCACTCCGGGCCTGGTTGGCGACGCGGTGTGCCCAGGCAGCGGTCTGGCGCTGAATACGACGCTATAGACGCGCTCCGCGTCCGCCCAGGCCCCCGCCTGCCCGCGCTCGCGCAGGCACCGCGCCACGACTTCCAGCGGCAGCTCCTGATTGGGCGCGGGGCGCTCCATACGCAGCCAGTAGTCACTCGTCCCCGCGTGCGGGAGCCCCTGGAATCGCG
>JANWHL010000275.1 GCA_025450405.1 Ktedonobacterales bacterium | reverse complement strand
CGGTCCGGCCACATGCGCCCAGGCTAGTCAGAACTACTGCGACCAGGCACGCCAGCGCGAGCGGCACCCCGAGCACACGCAAGCAAGCGCGGCTCCATCCATGCGCGCCGTGCGGCGCGATCGCGTCCAGTTGTTGCTGAAACGCGAGGTAGGGAATTGGGGCGATCGCATCGGCCAGCGGGCGCCCACCCCCCCCCGGAGCGGCGCCAGGGCCCGCTCGCCCTCCTCGACCGGACCGACATACAGCGGCACGACGAACAACGCCGTCCGCCCGTGCAGCACCTTCGGGAGCGGCTCCATTCAGGCTTGGCATCACGCCGCGGGGGAGGCCACGTGCGCCGTCAGCACATCCGGCTCGCCGCTGGTGACGGCCACGGTGTGCTCGAAATGCGCCGACAGACTCCCGTCCGCCGTCGCCACCGTCCAGTGGTCGCGCAGCTCGCGCGTGTCCGCCGCGCCCAGGTTCACCATCGGCTCGATGCAGATCACCATGCCCGGCCGCAGCCGCGGGTCGGGCACGCGCGGGTCCGGGTCGAAGTAGTTCGGCACCGACGGCTCCTCATGCAGCGCGCGGCCGATCCCGTGCCCCACGTACTGCCGCACGACCGCGCAGCCCTGCCCCTCGACGTACCCCTGCACCGCCTTGCTGATGTCCGAGACCCGATTACCCGGCCGCACCTGCGCGATACCCCGCCAGAGCGCCTCGCGTGTCACCGTCAGCAGCCGCTCCGCCTCCGCCGTCACCGCCCCCACCGGCAGCGTCACCGCCGAATCGCCATGCCAGCCATCCACGATCGCGCCGAAGTCCACCGCGATGATGTCGCCCTCCTGGAGCACGCGCCGCCCTGGGATGCCATGCACGATCTCGTCGTTCACCGAGGCGCAGATGACTCCCGGAAACGGCGGAATCCCCTTCCGCGGCACATAGCCTTTGAAGTTCGACCGCGCCTCCCGGCGCGCCAGCTCGCGCGCGGCGATGGCGTCCAGCTCGCCGGTTGTCACACCCGGCCGTACCGCCTCGCGTAGCACCGCCAGGATCTCCATCACCACCTGGCCCGCGCGCCGGATCCCCTCAATCTCGGTCTTACTCCGGTAGAGAATCGCCATTGTCTTCGCTCGGATCTTCGCTGGTCATCATCAATTGTCATCAGTTGTCATCAGTCATCATCGGTCAGACGACAAGGCGCCGGGAGCGTGGCATTCCACGCCCCCGGCCACGCGCTTGTCGTGTGCCATGGCTCGGCCACCCTGGGCCGGACCGCCGCCTAGCCGACGGCGCGATCAAAAGGGGCCGCGTTGACGCCGTCCAGGATCGCCCGCGTCACCTGGTCCACCGCCCCCATGCCGTCCACACGCAGCAGCTTGCCCTGCACGGCGTAGTAGTCGGTCAGGCGGATCGTCTCCGTGAAGAAGATGTCCAGCCGGTGGGCGATCTTCTCCGGCGTGTCATCCCCGCGCTGGACCAGCGGACTGCCGTCCACGTCGCAGCGTCCGCGCACTCGCGGCGGATTGGTCTTGAGGTTGTAGACGTGGCCATCGGCCTGGCAGATGTAGCGCCCCGAGAGCCGGTCCAGCAGCGCCGCGCGCGGCACATCCAGGTATACCGCCCAATCGATCGCCTGGCGCCGCTCCGCGAAGCGCTCGTCCAGCGCGCGCGCCTGGGCCACATTGCGCGGAAAGCCGTCCAGGATGATGCCCTTTGACCCATTCATCTTGGCGATGTCCTCCAGGATCATCGCGATGATCAGGTCGTCGGGTACCAGGTCCCCACGGTCCATATAGGGCCGCGCGGCCTGCCCCAGTGGCGTGCCGTCGGCGACGGCCTTGCGCAGCAAATCCCCGCTGGCGCATGGCTTCAGGTTCAGCAGCTCCATCAGCCGCTGTGCTTGTGTGCCCTTGCCCGATCCCTGAGCACCGATGAGGATGAGATTCACGGCTGGCTCCTCTCACGTTGCCCCGGACGCCCAAACCCTGGCGCCGGGGTCCCCGCCACCACGCTGTGGCGGAGTACCAGTCGGGACCCCGCGGGCGGTCGCGCGCGCCGCCACGCCCCGGCCAGCCGGAGCGCCCGCGACACCGCGCGCCGCATCGATTGTCCCCACGTCCACGCGCCGTTCGCCCGCGCTGGCCCAATGCCCGGTGAGCACGCGCCCGATCCACGCGAATCCGCGCTCGGAGCCCGTTCTCATCCCGCGGGAGCCCGGTGGCCAACCAACGGCCACCGCACGACGCACGCCAAAAACCTCCACAATTTGCCAAATGCGCTACGCGCCTGGGATGATCCGCTGGCGCTCGCCCGACGACGACCACCCGCGCACCACCACCCGCCGCGCTCCGCGCCATGGACACGATCACGCTGAGCCAGGCTCGGCGCGTTTCCTGGGCCAGACCGCCAACCGGCGCCCAACCGGCCCCTCCCCCTCAACACGACGGAGCCGAGCCCGCGCGCGGGTCTCCCCCAAAAGGGGGGCCGACGCACAGGCTCGGGGAGGGCCACTGGTATTCTACTACGCCATTACCGGAGGAAGCCAGAGTAGTTGCGCATCACCATCTGCGCCTGAAGCTGATTGACCGTGTCGAGCACCACGCCGACCACGATCAGCAGCCCGGCAACCGGGAGCGCCTGACTCGCGCTGGCCCCCTGTCCCGTAAACGCCGGCGCGATCGAGACAATGCCCAGGAAGATCGCGCCCCCAAAGGTGATGCGGCCCAGGATACGCCGCAGGTAATCCGCCGTCGGCGGACCAGGGCGAATGCCGGGGATGAATGCCCCCTGTTTCTGGAGGTTCTCCGGCAGGTTCTGCTGATCCCAGACCACCGTGGCGTAGAAGTAGGTGAACAGGAAGACCAGCACCCCGTAGACCACCCAGTACCACCAGTTGGAGGGATCCACCCAGAGCCGCGCCCCGCTGAAGAAGTTGGCCAGCCCCTTGTTCGAGCTATACGCCAGGTACGACGAGAGCACCGTCGGCAGCAGCAGAATCGAGCTGGCGAAGATCAGCGGGATCATGCCCGCGCTGTTCACCATCAGCGGAATGTAGGTCGTCTGCGCGCCCGTGCGCACACCCTGCATGACCCGCCGCTTCGTCGGGTACTGCACCGGCACCCGCCGCTGCGCCTGATAGACGATGACCATCACGAAGATCAGGGCCAAGCCGAGCGCGCCGAGCAGGCCCGACGACACCAGCGAACCGCCGCCCGAACCGCCGCCGGTGGCGCTCGTACTCACCAGCGTGGACCCGAGATACTGCGGGATACGGCTGACGATGTTGGCGAAGATGATGAGCGAAATGCCGTTGCCGATGCCATTCTCGGTGATCAGCTCACCGATCCAGACCAGGAAGATCGTGCCCGCGGTGAGCGCGACGAGGGTGGCGAGCGTAGGCACCAGCGCCGTGGGGTCAAAGAGGTTGAACTGGCTTTGGTTGACACCCCCCAGCTGGACCAGCAGCGCCATCTGGCCGAACGCCTGCAACAGCGCCAGCGGCACCGTCACATAGCGCGTGATCTGCGCGATGCGGTTGCGCCCCGCCTCGCCCTCGCGCTGCATCGCCTCCAGCCGCGGGATGATCGGCATGAGCAGCTGCACCACGATGGTCGCCGTGATGAAGGGATAGACCCCCATGGCGGCGATCGAGAACGACGTGAGCGACCCACCCGAGAAGAGGTCGAGCAGCCCGAACACCTGGTTGAGACCGCCGCCGTTCTTGGAGAGGAAGCTGGCCAGCGACGACGGGTTGATCCCCGGGACGGGGACGTGCGCCACAACCCGGCACAGGAGCAGCAGGGCGATCGTGAGCAGGATCTTATTCCGCAGATCCTTCGTATACCAGACACTCCGCAATCGATCCCACATGCTTGCCTCCACTCGGGGACATTCCCCGCCGGCCCCACGCGGGGACGGGTTCCCCGCTGGCCGCACCGCCGCCGGGCCGCTGACCGGCCCGCACTAGCTCCTCATTCTACCGCATAGCCGGCCCAAGCCGTCCCAGTTGTAGGACGTCCGGGCCGGCCATACACTAACATCGCCCGCTCTGGGTCCACCTCGTGGGCGCTCCATGGGATGCCTGTGTGCTGGGGCGCCTACGCCGTGGGTGCCGGCGTGGGTGCCGCACCGGCAGGCGCGTACGTTGGCTCCGTGCCCTTGGGCGCGCGCTTCGTCTGCTTCGGCCTGGGGATCTCGATGATCGAGATCGTGCCGCCGGCCGCCTCAATCTTCTGCCGTGCGCTCTCCGACACCTTGTGCACACGGAACGTCAGCGCCCGCCTCACGTCGCCGTCGCCCAGGATCTTGATCAATCCCTTGGCCTCGGATGGCCGGAGCACGCCCTTGGTGGCCAGGGATTGCGCGTCCACATCGCTGCCCGCCTCGAACACCCCCAGCTGGTAGAGGTGGACGAGCGCATAGTGCTTCTTGAACGGGTTCTTGAATCCGCCCACGTACGGCATGCGCTGCGAGAAGCGGTTCTGGCCGCCCTCGAAGTACGCCGGCACATGCGCGCCCGTGCGCGCCTTCTGCCCCTTCTGGCCGCGGCCCGACGTTTTCACGTGGCCCGAGCCGTGCCCGCGGCCCACACGGGTGCGCGCCGTGCGCGCGCCAGGGGCTGGGCGGAGATCGGAAAGCCTCACGCCTCCACCTCCTCGACGCGCACCAGGTGTGATACGCGATTGATCATCCCCCGAATCGTCGGGGTGTCCTCATGCTCCGCCGCGTGGTTCAACCGCCGCAGCCCCAGCGCCTTGATGGTCGCCTTCTGCTTCGCGTTGTACCCGATGGCGCTCTTGATGTAGACCACTCGTAGTTTTGCCATATGCCACTCCATCGCCCGTCCACGCACGGACACGCACGGCTATCTTACCACTTCCGCGCCAGGTCCCCCGCGGATCGGGCGCCGCCCGGGCGCTAGTGTCGGCGCGGCGGTCCGCCTGGTCCGCCACGGCCGCCACCGGGACCGCCACGGCCGCCACCCGGGCCACCGCGCCCACCGCCAGGGCCCCCACGGCCGCCACCTCCGCCGGGGCCGCCGCGCCCACCACGACCGCCGCGCTCGGGGCGGTCCTCGCGCTCATCGTGCTCGGGCGGCACATAGGCCGCGGCCTCGGCCACCGCCTCGGCGATCTGGGTCGCCCGGCGCGCGCCGACCAGCTCGGCCACGGTGCGGCCCCGCAGCGCCGCCAGCGACTCGAACGAATGCAGGTCCCGCAGCGATTCCAGGGTTGCCCGAACCGTATTCAACGCCGTTGAGCTGCCCAGCGACTTCGTCAGGATGTCGCGGATGCCCGCGGCCTCCACCACGGCCCGCACCGCGCCGCCCGCGATCACGCCCGTGCCGGGCGCCGCTGGCTTCAGCAGCACTTCCGAGGCGCCGAAATTGCTCCGGACCATGTATGGGATCGTCGTGCCAAGCAACGGCACCTCGATCAAATGCTTCTTCGCGTCCTCCACGCCCTTCTTGATGGCGTCGGGGACTTCGGAGGCCTTGCCCAGGCCCATGCCCACGTGGCCAGAGCGATCACCCACCACGACCAGCGCGCGGAAGCTGAAACGCCGGCCGCCCTTGACCACCTTGGAGACACGCGCCACCTGGACGACGGTCTCCTCCAGATGGAGCTTCTCCGGGTCGATTCTTGCCATGTCTCCCCCTGCGCGGAGCCGTGCGGGTTGGCGCCCTCGCGCCCCCGCCGCTCCGTCCTAAAAGTCCAGGCCGCCCTCACGCGCTCCGGTGGCCAGGGCCGCGACACGTCCATGATAGATATAGCCGCCGCGGTCGAAGACCACGCGCTCGATACCGCGCGCCTTGGCCCGCTCGGCCAGCAGCAGGCCCACGAGTCGGGCCTGCGCGACGCGCCGGTTCTCCTCGATGCCCCGCAGTCCCGTCGGCGTTCCGTCGTCGGGCTCTTCGCTCTTGGGCTTGGCCGCTTTGGCTTCGGCCTTCGCGCCGCCCCTGGCTTCGGCCTTCGCCGCGCCCTTGGCGTCGCCCTTGCCACCCTTGCCTTTGCCGCCCTTAGCGTCCGCTTTGGCGTCCGCTTTGGTCTCAGCCTTGGCGTCCGCGTCGGGCGCCTGGCGCTCCGCCACAGCCTCCGCCGCCTCGTCCGCTGGCTTGGTGGCGGGGGGCGTCGTCCGCGCTGGCCGGGCCGGCGCGCGCTTCGCCATGTCCTTCAACTCGGCTTCGCGCGAGGATGCCGCCACCAGGGTGGTGCCCAGCGTGTCGTCGATCACCTGCGCGTAGATCTGGTTCGCGCTGCGGAACACCGCCAGCCGCGGTCGCCCCGGCGTCCCCGACACCTTCTTCCGCACGCGCTCGTGCCGCCACAGCCGCGATTGATTGCTGTAAGTTTTCTTGATCATGATGTTTACTTCTTCTTGCCGCCGACCTTGCCGGCCTTGCCCGCCTTCCGCCGGATCTTTTCCTCCGCGTATTTGATGCCCTTGCCCTTGTAGGGCTCCGGTTTGCGGATCGACCGGATGTTGGCGGCCACCTGGCCCACCTGCTGTTTATCCACGCCCGAGACCGTCAGCCGCGTGGCCGTCTCGACCCCGAAGGTGATGCCGGTGGGCGGATTCACCTGAACCGGGTGCGAGTAGCCCACCAGAAAGACGAGCGCGTCGCCCATCTTCTGCACACGGTAGCCAACCCCATTGATCTCCAGCGTGCGGGTGAAGCCGCTGGTGACGCCCGTCACCATGTTCGCCAGCAGCGTCCGCGAGAGCCCGTGCAGCGCGCGATTGCGGTTGCTGTCGTCCTCCCGGGCCACTACGAGCGTCCCGTCCTGCTTCGTGATGTCAATTCCGGTCGGGAAGGTCCGCATGAGCGTCCCCTTCGGCCCGGTGACCGTCACCTGGCGGTCGGGCGCGATCTCCACCTTCACGCCCGCCGGCACCGAAATCGGTGCCTTGCCGATGCGCGACATCGCTCCCCTCTCTTCCCTACCAGACGTAGCAGACGACTTCGCCGCCCAGCCCGAGCTGGTACGCCTTGCGGCCGCTCATTATCCCGCGCGGCGTCGAGATGATCGCCGTGCCCAGCCCGCCGCGCACCCGTGGGATCCCGTCCCGCTTGGTGTAGACTCGCAGCCCCGGCTTGCTCACACGCTTGAGCTGGTTCATCACCGGGCGCTTGTCTACATAGCGCAGCGTAATCCGCAGTTCGCGATGCGGTCCCTCCTGGACCACCTCATAATCCCGGACATAGCCCTCTTCCTTGAGAATGGCGGCGATCGCCACCTTCATCGTCGACGAGGGCATCTGCACGCGGGTGTGGCGGGCCATGATGCCGTTGCGGATGCGTGTCAGCATGTCCGCGATTGGATCGGTCATGTTCATCGGGTCAAGCTCCCCCCGCGCCTACCAGCTCGACTTCGTCACGCCGGGCAGCTGGCCCTTCAGCGCGAGCTGCCGGAAGCAGATGCGGCACACACCAAACTTGCGCATGTACCCGCGCGGCCGGCCGCAGATCGAACAGCGGTTGTGCTGCTGGACCCGAAACTTGGGCTTGCGTCGCGACTTCACAATCATCGAGGTCTTCGCCATCTGTCTGTGCCCTCCTCAGGGCGGGAAACCGGGCTTCGGCGCCGTGATGGCGCGTGGCGGGTCGCCAGAGGGTCATCGGGCCCTCGGCACTCCGGTGCGCGGCGCCGGTTTCCGGTTCCTTTCTCCCGCTCGCGCGGGTCCACTTGTGTCACTCGTCGCTCGTCGCTCGTTGTTGTGGCTCGCCTGCACTGCCGCGCGCGTGTTCGCGCGCTACTTCGTGCGGAACGGCATCCCCAGCAGCTTGAGCAGGCGGCGGCCCTCCTCGTCGGTGCGCGCGGTCGTCACGATCGTGATCTCCATGCCGCGCACCTTGTCGATCTTGTCGTAGTCAATTTCCGGGAACACCAGTTGCTCCCGGATGCCCAGGGTATAGTTGCCCCGCCCGTCGAATGAGTCGGGCGAGATGCCTTGAAAGTCACGCAGCCGCGGCAGCGCGACATTCGCCAGCTTATCCAGGAAGTCCCACATGCGCCGGTCGCGCAGCGTCACCATCACGCCGATGGGCATGCCCT
>JANWHL010000274.1 GCA_025450405.1 Ktedonobacterales bacterium | reverse complement strand
TGTGCCCGCACCTGTATGCCGATGAACCGGAGGTACAGCCGCAAGTCTTCGAGGACGGCATTGCCCACCGCGTTGAGGCGCGCGCGCGTCGGCGCGAACAGCCCATGCGCGTGCGTACGGAATGCGCGCTCGTCGCCCCGCCCCGGCCCGTCCATGCGGGCGCCGCGTCCATCTGGCGGGCCGGGTTGCGTGCCGTCACCGCCGGCGGGGCCGGTGTTGCCGGGTGCCTGGCCCGCCGTCGCCCGCCGAGCATGCCGTTCCATGTCTTACCCCCCTTGCACGATCACGCGGCGCGCCGCGACCGCCGCCAGGCCTCGCGCCGCGAGAGTTAGCGCGACCAGCCAGAGTGCCTGCCGCGCGAGCTCCATGGCGAGGTTGGCGCCGCTCACCTTGCCCAGGACCACCTCAACGGGCACGTTTTCAAGGGCGTTGAACGGGAGCCACGCGGAAACCGCGGCCAGGAGCGGTGGGAAGAACGCGATGGGGACATAGAGACCGGTGAAAAAGTGGGCGAGTACCTGTGCGATGCCACCGACCGCGCGCGCCTCGAGGATCCAGAACGCGACGAGATTGTAGAGCACGCGAAAGGCAATGCCCGAGGCCGCCCCAATGGCGAGGCTGGGCACGTAGGCGATCCAGTCCACTGGCCCGCCGGGCACGCCAATTCCAAAGAGCAGCATGCCCGCCAGGTAGGTGGGCACGGCGCGGAAGAGCAGAAAGTACACATCGCGCCCGGCCTCGCGGCTGAACCAGTACCAGTAGAAGTCGCACGGCTTGCTGAGGTCGGAGGCCACCTCGCCGGTGCGGATGGTCAGCATGAGGTCGAACCAGCCAAAGGGCAGGATCACCATCACCAGCGACTGCGCCATCCACCAATAGCGCAGTGTGTCGCGGATGGTATAGCCGGCCGCGAGGTGTCGGCTCTGGAAGACAGCGATGAAGACCGCGCTGATAATCGCCCCGAAGAAGATGTTGGTGACTAACCCCGAGACATTGGCCCAGCGATAGATCATCTGGCGGCGAAAGGCCGCCCGCGCCACCTCGAAGTAAAACCGCGGCATGTGTCTTCCCCCGTTCGTGCCCGGTTGTGCCGTCTCCGCCCGGCGCGTGGTGCGGTCCCACCGGGTCGCGCCCAGCACGAAAACCCCAGGCCCGCCATTGGGGTACTGGGTCTCGCGCCGTTTCGCGCGCACGCCGATATGCGGGATGCGCCGCGCGCACCCCGTATCCCCCTCGCCGCGACGGGCCTTCTGTCCAGCCGCCGCGAGGGGCTAACAGAGTGTAGCACCGGCGCGCGCCAGCGTCAATGGCCCACGAGCGCCTCAAAGCGGTCGATGTCGCCGCGCACCGTGGCCAGGCTCGCGCGCCAGAAGTCCGGTGAGCGGATGTCGATGCCGAAGCGCGCCGCGAGGGTCGCCGCGTCCGCCAGGCCTGTCGAGGAGAGCAGCTCGTCGTAGCTCGCCGTGAAGGCCGCCGGGTCGGAGCGGTAGCGGGCATAGAGACCAAGCCCGAAGAGCTCACCGAACATGTAGGGGAAGTTATAAAACGAGCGGCCCGCGCTGTAGTAGTGCGGCTTCATTGCCCACATGTAAGGGTGGAGCGTCGCCGTGTCCAGGCCGTCGCCGTAGGTCTCGCGCTGCGCCCGGAGCATCGCGTCGTTGAGTTCGTCCACGGAGAGCTCGCGGTCGCGCCGGCGATCAAAGACCTCGCGCTCGAAGAGGAACCGGCTCGTGATGTCCATGACCACCTGGCAGGTGCCCTGCAGCGCCGCCTCCAGGATGCCCATCCGCTCGTCCGGGGCGACGTGTTCCAGCGCCGCGTGCCGGACGATGGTCTCGCAGAAGATGCTCGCCGTCTCGGCCAGGGTCATGGGCGTCTGTCGCTGCAGCATGGTCCGCCCAGCCAGATTGAGGTTGTGGTAGCCGTGCCCGAGCTCGTGCGCGAGCGTGCTCATGCCGTCATACGACGGCTTGAAATTGGCGAACACGCGCGATTCTTCGGCCCGGAGCGACATGCAGAACGCGCCGTCGCGCTTACCAGATCGGGGCTCGGCGTCAATCCACCGCTCGCGGAAGGCGCGCGCCGCGAAGTCGCTCATCCTGGCCGAATAGGTGCCGAATTGCGCGACGATGAAGTCGGCCGCCTCGGCGTAGGTCCAAGCGCGGGTGCTGGCGCCGACCGGGGCAAACAGGTCGTACCACGTGAGCGTGGGGACGCCGAGGGCACGGGCCTTGGTGCGCAGGTAGCGGCGGAAGTCGCCGAATGACTCACGCGCCGCCGACATCATCGCGTCGAGGGTCGCGCCGTCGAGGCTCGCGTCAAAGATGGCTTCGTCCAGCGGCGACGCCCATCCACGCCGGCGCGCGGTGGTGTTCACTTGCCCCTTGATGCTGTTGAGCGCCGCCGCCAGCGGGACCGCCGTGCGCTCCCACGCCGCGAGCTCCGCCCGGTACGCCGACTGGCGGACGCCGCGGTCGGGGTCGGAGGCGAGGTTGCGCACCGCGCTCATCGGCAGCTCGCGCGTCGCGCCATCGTGCTCGACGGGCACGAGCAGCTGAGAGGTCACGTCGCCATGCAGCTTGCCCCAGGCGGCGCCGGCCACCACGTTCAGCTCGGCGGCCAGATCCTCCTCGGCCGGCGACATGAGGTGCGCGGCTTCCTCCTTGGTGCGCTGGAGGAGGTAGGCGTGCGCACGTGCCACGTCGGAGCGCGCGATCAGTCCATCCACGTCCAGCGAGCCGACCCACGCGGTGAAGCGCGTGCTGAGCCGGGCCATGGGTACGGACTGTTGCCGCAGCTCGCTCATGCGTGCCTGCGCCACGTGGTCGCGCGAGTTGGTGGAGACGAAGGCGCTGATGTAGGCGCCAATCGTACGCGCTTCGTCGAGCAGAGCATTGAAGCGCCCAATGACCTCGTCGGCGGCCGCGACGGCCGCGTCGTCCAGTGGCGCCGGGTCGTGGCGGTCCACCTGGCGCTTGTCAAAGAGCGCGGAGAGATCGCCGATGTGCGCGACGTACGCGGTGAACGCCGCCGCGAACTCTGGCGATTCGAGGCTCGGGAAGACCACTGACATGTCCCAGTGGGGAAGGGCGGTCGGGGACGGGGTGCTCATGGCGCCTCCTTGACGGGCGTACCAGGATGACCGTCCTCAGTGTACCCGCTCAGGCCGGGTCTTCGTCCATAACCGTCGCCTCGCCCTCGATGACGACCTCGCCCCGCTGATTGACGCACTCCGTCCGCAGGGTGAAGATGCGCTTCTCGGGCCGGACGGCGATGACCGCGGCGGTAGCCGTGATGGTGTCGTTTAAGTAGACCGGGCGCAGGAACTTCAGGGTCTGGCCCAGATAGATCGCGCCGAAGCCGGGGAGCTTGGTGCCGATGACCGCCGAGATGAGGCCCGCCGTCAGGATGCCGTGGGCGATGGGCCGGCCAAAGCGCGTGCGCCGCGCCTGCTCGGGGTCAATGTGAAGTTCGTTGGTGTCGCCGGTGATCTCGGCGAAGGCGCGCACCTCGACCTCGGTGATCGTCCGGGTGATGCTCGCACATGTGCCAATGGCCGGCAGTGGTCGCGGGTGCGTCGCGGTGGGTGCCATGGCCGTGGTCGCGCTCGTGACGTCCTTGCCGGCGGGCGCCGTTGCCCGCTGTTGTCCCTCGTTGGTCATGGTCCTGTGTCCCCTACTTGCGCGCGGAACCCGCCCCTGGGATGACCCGCGGGAGCGAAGCCGCCGATGGCCTGTCAGAGTGATTTACAACGCAAGGCGCGCGCCGCCGAACGCGTCGGTGAACGCGTCGCCGCGCGCGGCTGGCCCGCGCAAGCCCAAGCATACCATAGGCGGTCAATTGGTGTGGGACTCCGAGTTCATCCCACAGGGCCAACGAGTTCATCCCGCTGACCCGAAGCCCGGCTTGAGTCATCCCCGCTCCGGGTTCCACGCGAGGAGCTCTCTGTGGTATTGGGCTTGTATGTCGGGGCGCGCGTTGACCACCCCCAACTGCTCGAGAGCGGCGAAGAGCTCGTCTTGAGACCAACCGCTCGCGCACCCCTCTATGCACATATTCGGGCTCCGCAAAGCGAACGACCAAGCGGTACGCGCCGGCGGCCGAGTGCTTGCCAGGCCCGGCGGTGGCGTGCCGACTCCATTGGAAGAGGGATCGATCTTCTGATGTTCGCGCGCCACGGTGGAGCGCCTACGCTTCAGTGCCGACAGCGAGGCAGCTACAGAGGCGACAGCTGAGCCATCGAGGAACGGAAAGTCCAAGATGACGAAGCCAGATGGCTGGGTCCCCATGCCAGGAACTTCATGATACGATTGGACGAGTGTTTCGTGGGCGTGGAGTGGGCCTCCACGGTCGGAATGCGCATCGGGGCTTTGCTGATCTCAGTCGTGCAGACGTCGATGCCGCGGCCATGGCGTTTGTGCGGTGGAAGGAAGTCATACCGCAAGACTACCTGCCAGACCACTTGTTGCCTGTTGGGGTGTTGCCGAAACCAGGCGGAGTCTGCCTGCTCGGCGGTGAAGTCCGCCGTGCAGTACCCGATCGACGTCAATGTCAGCCCAGGTGGGCGATCAATCAATCTATAGATTGGAAAGGAGGCAACGCGAATAATCTCTTCAATGGTAAGAGGGCTGGAGTGAGGACGGTCACCCAGAATGTCGCCGGACCAACTGGCGTCATGAGGTTCGGCCATGGGCATCCTCCTACTTGAGGTAGGTGTGATTGGTATCATGTCCAATCGTTACGCGGACGGCGAAGCGCGGCGAGCAAGTGCGAACCTCCATACTAAGGGTCTCCGCGTTAGTGTAACGAAATACTAGCCTCTTCTCTCGGGGCCAACCTGACGTGGAAGAGCTCGTCCTACACACGCTCGAGCCGAGCCCGCCCCGGATAGCGCGCGGAATCCGCCCGGCGGGCCGCGAGCCGACCCTGCGGGTCGGCGAACACCGCGCCGTCATGTCTGCCGCCAATTGTGGCCAACTCGCCCCCGCCGCACCCGCTACAGGTCAAGGTGATCAGGCATCAAACCAGGTTGATCAACTCCTGGGGATGATCACCTTGACCCGGCGCATGATCACCTTGCTCCGAAATGTTCACCTTTGACGGGTGGTATCGCCGCCGTGACGGGGTGTGGGCGTGCTGTCCGCACGGCATCCCTTAGCGCGGCGCGGGGCCAAGCACACCCGCGATGGCGCCGGCCGTCTCGGGCAGGCGGGCCGCCACCGCGCGCAGCAGGCCGAAGCACCCGGCGAGCATCATGTCGCCGTGCGGCACCGCCTCGTAGGGCGCCAGGGCCGACCCGCGCAGCAGCTCGCGGCGGGGGCCGGTCACGGCCAGCAGGGGCATCTCCGCGCCTGCATCGGCCCGTCGCGCGGCATCTCCCAGGACAAGTGCGCCGTGGCCACTATCGGCGAAGACTTCGTCGTCGGTGATGGTGCCGGCGACCAGTCCGCGGAGATAGGCCTCTAACTTCGGTCGCGTCAACTCGCCGGTGTGGTGCTCGAAGATGCCTCTGATCTGACCGTCGCGCAGGTGGAACGCCAGCGTGTGGAAGTTGCCGACGTTGACGACCACCACTTCCGCTTCCCCGCGCACGCGCGCGTCCTCCAGCGCACCGGCCACGGCCGCCGACGCCGTGTCCATCACCACCACGGCTGGTCCCCGGCCACCTGGTGCCCGGGTGTCCGACGCCACCTCGCCATACCGCGCCGCGTCATCCGCGACGGCGGCAAGGCGCGTGAGGTCGGGCGGGACCGCGCCGCCGACGTAGGCGAAGGCCACAGGCTCGGGGCGGCTGGCGACGGCCTGTCGGATGTAATCGAAGCGAAAGCGCCGGTCGCTATAGCCCGGGGGAGCCGCGCCGTGGTCAAACGCCGCCACCGCGACGACATCCACTGTCGGGTCAACCCCGAACGTGCGCAGGGTCCCGATGATCGCCGCGGCGTCGAAGTCGCGCATCTCCACGTGGACCAGACCATTGCCCGCGTCCGCCGCGAGCCGCCCCGCCTCGTTGTCGTCAACGATCCGGACGTTGAGCGCCGCCACCGCCGCGAGGTCGTCGTCGAGCGTGCGCGCGGCGTCGGCGGTGGCGTAGGCCGGCAGGCCCGACAGCGCGTGGTCGCGCGCGGCCCAGGCGCACGGCCCGCCGCCCATGATGCGCCCGGTGAGCAGCAGCCGCGCCCCGGCCGCCGTGGCCCTGTGGATGCGGTCGGCCGCCATCACGGTGGGCGAGGGCAGGATGAGCTGGTAGCAGTTCTCGATCGTCCGGTCGCTCTCGAAGACCAGAATGTCTTGGGTCCCCGTCCCCACATCCACCGCCAGCACACGCAGCCGCCCGCTCATGCTACTCACCATCCGCCAAATCGTCGGTCCAGAGCGCGAGAGGCATGGGGATGATGGCCGCGCAGATGCCATCCTCGACCAGCAGCTCGGCCTCGCGGGCAGTGGTGAGCTCCGCGACGGCAAGCTGGTCGTCCGCACTGGTATAGGCCTCCACCATCCAGAGACCTTCGAGGTCGGCGTAGGTGAGGCGGCCGAAGCGCACCTCGGGCCTGGCCGCGCGCACCGTGCCTTTGAGCTCGGCGAACGCGCGCGCCAAACGCGGGTCGTCGCGGCCGATGGGGGCGGGCGCCGGTGGTCGCCGCTGGTTGCGCATGATTCCTCCCCACGCGGGCATTCGATGTCATACCGTGGTTAGCCCCGCCGTGATGGGGCGTCAAGGCTCGCTCAACCGCAGGAAACGCGCCAGCCACGCGCCCGGCTCGCTGGCCGTATGTGTACGAGTACGGGTCCACACGCTTACGCGGCGGTGGACCCGCTACGGCATCCCGTGATGCTAGCGCGCGGCTATTGGACGGGCTGTTCGCTCAGGACCGCCTCGACGGCCGGGTGCGTGCGATTCAAGCGCAGGCTTTCGCTGCCGGTCGGGTCCGTCCCCACGATCAGGATGCCCCGCTCGATGCAGATACGCAGCAGGTCGCGCGCCGTCTCACGAGTGAGGCGCCCACGGAAGCGGTTCTTCGGGTTAAAGGGGTCGCCGATGAAGTTGGCCACACCGCCGACGGTGCGCCAGGCCCAGTGCTTGTCGATGTAATCGAGGAACTGGACGAAACCGGACTCCTCCGGCTCCACGGGGCCCTGGGCGTAGTAATCGGTCCGGGGCGGGCCCCCGCGGTTGTAGCCGACAGGCGCGCCGAGCGGGATGAACTGGTTCGCGGCGCTGATCAGGTCGCGGCTCACGGTGCCGGGCACACCGACGACGACCACGCGCTTGTTCAGCCGCAGCTTGAGACGCGCGCAGATGCGGGTGAAGTCGCGGTCGCCGGTCATCAGGACGTACGTGCTAATGGTCGGCCGGTCGAAGACGGTCTCGATCATGTCCATCAGCATATTGAGGTCTACCGTACTCTGGGTCGTGATGTATTGCGGTCCGGGGTGGTACTGACCGCCATTGTAGTAGGGACGACGCTCGGGGGCCTCGTAGTGCCGCCCCTGGTCGGGCTCATCTTCATAATCTTCATCGCCGCCGTCTTCGCCCTCATCGCCCACCTCGTCGTCCATGCCCTCGCCGTCCATCTCGTCGCCCGGACCCTCATCCTCTTCGCCCTGAATGTCGTTCTCGCCGGCGCTGCCCTCAAGCTCTTCCTCGGGCTGGTCGTCGGCCATGCCATCCTCATTGGCGTCGCCCTGTTCCGCCCCCTGCTCGTAGGGGCGCGCCATCGCGGGCGAGCCGTAATTCGCGTAGCCGGAGTACGGCGCGGCCGGCGCATTGGAGCGGAAACGGTCGCGCAGCTTGGCGGGACAGTCCACGCGGTCAATCATCGCCGCCGTCAAACTCCCCTTGAAGAAGTCCGGCTGGCGGGTCCAGTCGGCGTAGGCGCGCGCGACCATGACGGTGCCAAACCGCCGAGCGACTCCGATCAACTCCTGGGGATCGGGCTCGCGGTGGCGGACGTTGAGCAGACTGTAGCGGATGTTCTCGAAGTCAATGAAGAGGGCGATTTCGTCATTCACAGAGGTGCTCCTGGGGAGGTAGTGGGTTCGCCCGCGCTGGGACGGAGCGGCGCAACACGCGATGACGCGACCTAATGACGCGACCTGCGGGAGCGAGACGCGCTGTAAAAAGTACCCAGGTCGGGGCCCGGACAGGTGAAGAGCGACAGATGGCGCCCACGGAGAAACCGGCCGTGGGCAATGGACAGCAACAGGAGACAGAGCGCGCTGGCGACGAACCATGAGCGGTGGACAAGGTGATGGAAGTAATCGGCAGTCGGCGCTGATTCGCGCACGCCGGGCCTATCGTAATCTCCACATACAACGTACCACAGGCCGCCGATAGATGTCGAGCGCGTGGCGCGCGTGGTGGCAACCTCCCTCCACGCGCGCCTCCGCCAGCGGCAGAGATGTACTCACGCCTCGTACGCCGACGGGCTAGACGCCGACGGGCTAGACGCCGACGGGCTAGACGCCGACGGGCACCGCGTCGGGCTGCCAGCGCAGGTCGGGCTTGCGGGCCGCCAGCGTCTGGTCGAGCCGCCGGACCGGCGTGACGTGCGGCGCCTCCTGGACCACCTTCGGGTCGGTCTCGGCCTCGCGCGCGATCTGGCGCATCGCCGCAATGAACTCGTCGAGCGTCTCCTTCGTCTCGGTCTCGGTCGGCTCGATCATCATGGCCTCGGGGACGATCAGGGGGAAGTAGATCGTCGGCGCGTGCATCCCAAAGTCGAGGAGCCGCTTGGCGATGTCGAGAGCGCGCACGTCGTGGTGCTTCTGCCGGTTGGCGGAGAGCACGAATTCGTGCATGCACGCGCGGTCAAAAGGCAGGTCATAGTCGTCG
>JANWHL010000273.1 GCA_025450405.1 Ktedonobacterales bacterium | reverse complement strand
TGCGCACCTCGGCGGGCGGAGCTTCGAGCTAAGGCGGAGCCGCCGGCTCCATGGCATGATCGCTCTGCCTCCTAGCCTAGCTGAGGTGCGGTCGAATGTCAACCTGGGGGTTAGGACCCCAACCGCCGCAACCCAGGGATGCGCGCGAGCAGCCGCGCGAGCGGGAAGGCGTCGTCGGTGCCGAGGAAGCGCGAGAGGCTGAGGTAGACGGCGATGGCGACGCCGATGGCCGCCCCCAGCCGGATCGTCAGATAGACCGTCTCGCGGACCTGGCCGGTCGTGTCCGGCAGCACGAGGTAGGTGAGGCCGTAATACACCAGCAGCGCCGCGAGCGCCGTGATCAGGCTCGCCGCCAGCACGTTCAGGATGAAGATGCCCAGCTCGCGCAGGTCGAGCCCGCCAATGCGCGGGCTGAGCAGATAGAGCAGCACCGGGGCTTCGAGCAGCGCCCCCAGCGCGAAGGCCAGCGCCAGACCGCCCGCGCCCATGGGGCCGAGCAAAACGTAGCTGAGCACCACGACGAAGATCAGGTTGCCGATGTTGACGTAGACGGGCGTCCGGCTGTCGTGCAGCGCGTAGAACGTGCGCACGAGGATCTCGTCCATGGAGAGACCGACCAGCCCGATGGCGAAGTAGAGCAGCGGCACGGCGACATAGGGAACGTCGGTCTCGCTGAAGTGGCCGTGGCGGAAGAGCAGCTGGACGATCGGAGTGGCGAGGACGGCCAGGCCGAGCGAGGACGGGATGGCGAGGTAGATGATGCCTCGGAGCGTGTTGGTGACGGTCGCGCGGAGCCGGTCCCACTCGCCATCGGAGACGAACGCCGCCAGCGTGGGGAAGGCGGCCTGCGCCACCGCGCCGCTGAAGAGCGCCAGCGGCAAGTTGAGCAGGGTGAAGGCGGTCAGATAGCCGTACCCGATGCCCGTCGCCACGGTGGCGGAGAGTGCTCCGAGGAAGGTGCGGTTGATGAAGATCGAGACGTAGTTCATCGACGAATTGAAGATGCGCGGGCCCATCATGCGGAACATCTCACGCACGCCCGGGTGGAAGAGATCGAAGCTGAGTCGATAGTGCATGCGGGCCGCCACCAGGCCCGGGATTTGGATGACGAACTGGGCGATCGCGCCGGCCACCACGCCCCAGGTCGGCCCCATGATCGCGTTCGCGCCGGTGAGGGTGCCCCCAAAGAGGTGGAGCTGCCGGTCGGCAATGGTCGCCAGGATGCCAGCGATCAGGCTGACGGTGTAGATCACCTGCCCGACGGCCGGCAGGACAAAGCGCTGGCGCGCCTGGAGCACCGCCGTGGTGAGGACCGAGACGCCGAGAAAGATCGGCTGCAGCAGCATGATACGGGTGAGCACGACCACCTCGGGGCCTTCGGGTGTGGCGCCCGGCTTGGCCGCGAACAGCGTGGGCACGGTGAGGCGCACGAGCGGATCGGCGAAGACAATGCAGAGGCCGGCGATCACCACCATGAGGACGGTCGTGAGGTTGAAGGCCGAGCTGGCGACGTGCCAGGCGGTTTTCCGATCGCGGCGGGTGATCATGTAGTCGGTGAAGACGGGGATGAAGGCGGAGGCCAGCGCGCCGCCCGCCACGATGTTGAAGATGGCGTCGGGAACGACGAAGGCGTAGGTGAAGGAATCGGAGTAGTAGCCCACGCCGAACGCGAAGGCGAAGAGTGAGTTGCGGAAGAGCCCGAGGACACGGCTGAGCAGGATGGCCACCGAGACGATGGCCGTGGCGCGCGCCAGGTTGCCGGGGCGCAGCGCGCGCAGCCGCGCCGATGGCTGGGGGTCCACCGCGACATCCCCAGGCCAGCCGGTGGTGGGTCGGTGCGCGCCGGAGGATCCCGGCCCGCCAGGCATCCCGGGCGCACCTGGCCCACCCGGGGTCCCGGGAATGCGCCGCGGTGCGCTGATGCCGCGGCCCCAGACGGATTCGCCAGGCGCGAGCGGCATCACCGGCAGCTTTGCCGTCGGTGCGTCGAGCGGTGTGACCGGCAGCGACGGCGTCAGCACGGTATCCCAGTCGGCCGGGTCGTAAATGAAGTGGTCCTCTTCCTCTTCCCAGGGCGGTGGCGCCTCAGGTCCAGGGTCAGAGGATGTGGCGAGCGGCGACCACGGCGCATCGGAGCCGGGAAGCCCACCCCACGAGGCACCGGATGGAGGCCGCCCCGACCATTCAGCCGGCCGCTGGCGGAAGGCCGAGCCCCGCGCGGATTGCTCCGAATCGAACACCGGCTGGCGGCCATCTCGCTCCGGCCACTCTCTCCCCACGCGGTCCTCTCCCGGGTGCCCTGGCGTCATGCCCATTTCCTCCGCATTCGCGCGCCGCGCGGCGCCGTCCACCAGGTCGCCGCCAATCCGCCGCCAGGTCACCGCGTCTGGCTTGCCGTCCGGCGCTCGTGTGTTCCACCATCGGTCCGACCACCACAAGCCAGCCCCGCGGAATCCCTGCCATGATATCACCCGCCGGGGGACCACACAACGCACCGCTGACCTGATGGGCCCATCGTCTGGTGGGCGGGCGCGCTCGCCTGCCTTCGCCCGCTCGGCTCCTTCTGGGACTTTCGCGGAGCGGCACGCGCCACGATGGAGCTTCACTGGCCATCGCTCTCTTGGAACCCCTCTTGCTATACAATGTCCCGCGCGGAGCGGCGTCCAACTGGAAGGGCACTCAGCGCGTATGGTGATGGGGAGCGCATAGATGGGCTGAGCCCGTATGAGGAGGAACAGCGCGCCGTTCTCCAGGTGCGGCGCGGTCCGCGACCATGGCCGCCGACCCTGAGTCCGTACGGGCGGCGAGCATGCGGCCCGGCGGGCGCTGTAATATACGGGTGGTGACAGGCCACGCGCGAGGGACTATACTGGACGAGAGAAATTTGGTGGCCGGCTTTGGGCGCTCGGCCACTCCGGACTCCGCCGCACGGGAATCGCGGGTTCTGCCACCCCGGCGCGGCGGAAAGTGAGGCACGCGGCATGGCTCAGTGGGGAGCGCGGATCGAACGGGAAGAGTACGCCTACGAGGACGAGCAGGGCGAGCATCGCGGCTCCCGGCTGCTGCGCGAAGTCCTCGAGACCGCCGTGCTCACGCTGCTGCTGTTCCTGGTGGTCCGCCTGGCCGTCCAGAACTTCAAAGTGGACGGGCCGAGCATGATGCCCACGCTCCAAAACCAGCAACTGATCGTCGTGGATAAGGCCGAATACTACCTCCACCCACCCCAGCGTGGCGACATCATCGTCTTCGCCTATCCCCTGGACCCCAGCCAGGACTTCGTCAAGCGCGTGGTCGGCGTGCCCGGCGACACCGTGGAGTTGGACCAGACGGGATACGTCTACGTGGATGGTGTGCGGCTGAACGAGCCCTATATCGAGGAGCACTATAGCGGCCTGCCCCAGAACAAGTCTTGGCGGCTGGGGCCGACCCAGTACTTCGTCATGGGCGACCACCGCGACGACAGCTCCGATTCGCGCTTCTGGGGACCAGTGCCGCGCCAGAATATCGTTGGCAA
Source organism: Ktedonobacterales bacterium (assembly GCA_025450405.1). Classification (GTDB taxonomy): domain Bacteria; phylum Chloroflexota; class Ktedonobacteria; order Ktedonobacterales; family JADMIN01; genus JANWHL01. Next base: position 11,649 of record JANWHL010000273.1, on the reverse strand, counting down.
GGCCGTTCTGGTCTACTGGCCCTACAACAACCTGCACTTCCTCCAGGATTGGTCCGGGGTCTTCGCGGGCGTCCACACCACTGGCACCACCAACGCCCCTGGCCACTAAACCGCACTGGACACCATCCCCCCGGCCATGGTTCGCCCGCATTGCGGCCAATGTCCGCCACATCGCCAGACCAGCGCGCCGCACCCGCCGCCCACAAACCACACGCCCAGGGAGCGGGATTCTCCCGACAATAGCCCCAGGGCCGCGCCGCCGCTAGCGCCTCGCCCCCCGTTGCCCGCCGCTCCCCGCGCCTCTGTCGTCCGCCGCTCGCACGCCACGCCCCACGCGCACGATTCCCTCGAAAATAGTCCGCCGGCTCCCACAACCCGCCCGAAGCTCAAGATTAGACGCGGAACTTCAATTCCGCATCCTCGCCCCACCACCCAACCCGCCCCTGGCCATCCATCTCGCCCGCCAGACACCCCTCTCCCCGTGGGAGAGGGGCCGGGGTCCCCCACTGGGGGCTGGGGTCCCCCCCTGGGGGCTGGGGTCCCCCCCTGGGGGCTGGGGGTGAGGACCGCAGACCCCGCCACACCGCGAGGTGTCGAGATGAGCGGCGGGCGTGTGTTATCATGCGCGGACATGGCGCGAAAAGCGTGGCGGGGCGCGCATCGAAGCATGAATCGAAGCGTGATACGCCCACCCCCACCACTCCGGCCAGAGCCATAGGCACGAACAGGGGGCCGCCACCCATGCGCAAACCGGTGCTCCTCGCCGTGGATGACGACCCGGAAGTGTTGCGGGCCATCGAGCGCGATGTACGGCGCGAGTACGGCGCGCGTTATCGCGTCGTCGTGGCGCCGTCAGGCCCCCGAGCACTGGACGCGCTGCGCACGCTCCAGTTGCGCAACGAGTCGGTGGCGCTGCTGCTCGTAGACCAGCGCATGCCGCAGATGACGGGGATTGAATTTCTTACGGAGGCGCTCAAACTCTATCCAGACGCCAGGCGCGCCCTGCTCACGGCCTACGCGGATACGGACGCGGCCATCAGCGCCATCAACACCGTCAAGTTGGACTACTACCTGGTCAAGCCCTGGGACCCGCCCGAGACGCATCTCTACCCGGTCATCAACGACCTGCTGGACCAGTGGCAGGCGTTCTTCCGTCCACCGTTCGAGGGCATCCGGGTGATTGGGCATCGCTGGTCGCCGTTGTCCTACCAGGTGAAGGACTTCCTCGCGCGCAACCAGGTCCCTTACCAATGGCTGGATGTCGAGGCGGACGCGGAGGCGCCCAAATTGGTGGAGCTGGCCGGCGGGGAGCCCGCCTCGCTGCCGTTGCTGCTCTTCGCGGACGGCACACTCCTGACCGCGCCCACCACGGCCCAGATCGCCGAAAAGATCGGCCTGCGCACCCAGGCGGCGCTGCCCTTCTACGATCTGATCATCATTGGCGGTGGCCCGGCGGCGCTGGCGTCCGCCGTGTACGGGGCGTCCGAGGGGCTGAAGACGCTGATGATCGAGCGCGAGGCGCCCGGCGGCCAGGCGGGGTCCAGCTCGCGCATCGAGAACTATCTGGGCTTTCCGGTCGGCCTGAGCGGGGCTGACTTGGCCCGGCGCTCTGTGGCCCAGGCCCGGCGCTTCGGCGTCGAGATCCTGACGCCGCAGGAGGCCAAGGGTCTGCGCCTGGTGGAACCCTATCGCGTCATCACGCTGGCGGACGGCACGGAGATCAGCTGCCATGCGCTGATCATCGCGACGGGCGTCTCGTACGTCCAACTGGACGCGCCAGGCGTGAACGACCTGGTGGGCGCGGGGGTCTATTACGGCGCGGCAGCCTCGGAGGCGCCCGCGTACCGCGGGCAGGACGTGTTCGTGGTCGGCGGCGCCAATTCGGCGGGGCAGGCGGCGATGCACTTCTCGATGTACTGCCGCTCGGTGACCGTGCTGGTCCGGGGGACCTCGTTGAAGGACACCATGTCGCAATATCTCCAGGACCAGATCGCCGCGACGGACAACATCTCGGTGCGCCTGCGGGCGAGTGTGGTCGGCGCTCACGGCGACCCCGTCCTCGAAGCCATCACAATCCACGACGCCGAGACTGGCGAGGACGAGACCGTCCCCGCCTCGGCGCTCTTCGTCTTCATCGGCGCCACCCCGCGCACCGAGTGGGTGGCGGGCGTCCTGCCCCGCGATTCGCGAGGCTTCATCCTCTCGGGGCCGGACCTCCCACGCGCGGCGGATGGGCACCGCCCGGAGGGCTGGCCGCTGGACCGCGAACCGTTCCTGCTGGAGACCGGCATGCCCGGCGTATTCGTCGCGGGCGATGTACGCCATGGCTCCGTCAAGCGCGTGGCCTCGGCGGTCGGCGAGGGCGCGATGACTGTGCAGCTGGTCCATCAGTTCCGCCGGACGACCCACCTGTGACGCGGTTGGACGAGGTTGCGTGAGAAGGAGGGCCACCATGCCCACGCTACGGATTGAACACCCTGTCCCCGACTATGAGGGATGGAAGCGGGCGTTCGACAGCGATCCCGTTGGCCGCGAACGGTCGGGCGTCCGCCGCTACCAGATTCTGCGATCTGTAGACGACCCGAATTACGTCCTGATCGACCTCGAATTCGCCACCAAGAGCGAGGCCGAAGCCCTCCTGGCCGCCATGCGCGCGGTGTGGAATCGTGTGGAGGGCCAGGTCATGTGGAATCCGCAAGCGCGCATCGTCGAGACCGTGGAGACCAGGGAATACTGACCCTCCAGCGGAGTTCCCCAGACCCGGCCACACCATCGCCGCACATGACCGCGCGCCGTCACCCCGGCGGCGCGCGCCCAGGCGTGTCCGGCGCGGCGGGCGGGAGCCTGAGCGGCAGCCGCACCTCGAAGCGCGTCTGCCCCGGCTCCGAGGCGACGGTGATGTTCCCGCCGTGCTTGCGCACCACGATGGTATGGCTGATGTTCAGCCCCAGACCAGTCCCCGCACCCGGCGGCTTGGTGGTGAAGAAGGGATCGAAGACCCGCGATTGGCTCGCCGCGGGGATGCCCGGCCCGTTGTCCTCGACCTCCACCACCACCCACTCACCGTCCTGGCGCGTGCGCAGGACGATCTCGCCCTTGCCCTCCATCGCGTCGGCGGCATTGTCGATCAGGTTGGTCCAGACCTGGTTCAGCTCGCTGGCGTAGGCCTGGATGCGCGGGAGATCGCGGGCGTACTCGCGCCGGACGGTGATCCCGTGCTTCAGCTTGCTCCGCAGCATCACCAGCGTGCTATCCAGCCCCTCGTGGACGTCCACCGCCTGCACGGGTGCGCGGTCGAGGTAGGTATAGGTCTTGAGCGCTTTCACCAGCTCGGCGATGCGCCCAGTCCCCTGTGCGACCTCCTCCAGCAAGCTATAGACCGTGTAGGTGTGGCCGAGCCAGGCGACCACGGCGGGTAGCCGCGCGTCGCCGAACGTCCGCCGCACGGCATCCAGGTCCCTCGTCTCGAACGCCAGGCTCGCCAGCGTGGGCGCGTGCTCCCAGGCGCGTGCAATCTCCCGCTCCTCCAGCCAGGTTTCCAGGCGGGCCGTGTGGTCGATCTGGGCGATGGCGTCCATGTCGGTCGGATCCGCGGCCCGCGCGCGCGCCGTGGCGTCGAGCTGGTGGAGCGCCGCGCGCTCGGCGGGCGCGAGGTCCAGCGCGTCCAGGCGTGTCTGGGCATCCAGCAGATCGGCCACGGCGGTCCGCAGCAGACCCGCGCCGCGCAGCGCGGCGGCGGCGGGATTGTTCAGCTCGTGGGCCAGCCCCGCGCTCAGCCTGCCGATGGTGGCCAGCTTCTCGTTCTGGCGTAGGGTCACTTCCTGGCGCAGATAGGCCACCTCGAGATCGCGCAGGTTCTTCTTGGCCAGACTGGCCCGCAGCCGCGCCCGCAGCAGCACGGGATCGAATGGCTTGGGCAGAAAATCCTCCGCGCCCAGCTCGATGCAGCGGACGGCGCTCTCGACCTCGTCCACCGCCGAGATGACGATCACGGGGATGTCGCGCAGGGCCGGGTCCGCCTTCATTCGCCCCAGGACCTCGAATCCATCCATCCCTGGCATGACGATGTCGAGCAGAACCACGTCGAACGGCTCCGCCCGGACCATCGCGAGCGCCCGCTCGCCATTCTCGGCCAGGGCGACGGTGTGCCCCTGGCTTTCCAGGCCACGCGCCAGCGTGAGGCGATTCACACGGTTGTCGTCCACCACCAGGACATGGCCGCGCTGGTCAGCCTGGTTCGTCTGGCCAGCCAGATCCGTCCGCTCTTTGGCCATCGGCGCGCCCGCCATCGGTTCGTCTGATGCGTCCACGGCCATCCCCGCCACTACGCTGACGACGCTGGCGACGGCAGCTCGGCGCGCGCGGCCGCCAGGGCGCCCCTGACACGCGCGTACTCGGCCTCGATCTCTTGGAGGAGGTCGCCGGCTCCCTCGAGCGTGCCCGCCTTGCCCAGGGCTTCCAACCGCCGGCAGAGATCGGCGAATGCCCGCGCGCCGAAGTCGGCGCCATTCGATTTGAGGCTATGGGCGGCCAGCCGGACCCCGGCGGCGTCGCCACGCTCCAACGACTGCCGCAGGTCGGCCAGCAGCCGTGGCGCGTCTTCGAGGAAGGTGTCGATCAGCTCCGCGAGGGCGGCCGCGTCGCCGCCGACCGTGCGCCGGAGACGATCGAGCGTGGCCAGATCGACGGTCGGCGCCTCATCAGGGGATTGCCCACCATCGGCGGGATGCCCAACATCGTGGGATTGCCCCGCATCCGGCGCCACGCGCTCCGGAGCCGCATCGGGCGCGGCGGGGGCCGCCACGCTGGTGGCCGGGAACCCGCCGCTCGCCGTGCCGCTCCCTATGGCACCCCCCAGAGCGCTCTCCGCGCCACCTCCAGCGGCCACCGCGACCGGCAGCGAGGCGGGGCGCGCCTTGCTCAGCGCGCTGACCAGCTCCTCCACCCGGATCGGCTTGCTGATATAGTCATCCATGCCCGCCGCCAGGCCCAGCTCGCGGTCTTGCGCCGAGGTGTTGGCCGTCATGGCGATGATGCGCGGGCGCCGATCCGCCGGCCAATCGCGGTGGATCGCGCGCGTCGCCTCCAGCCCGTCCATCTCCGGCATCTGCACATCCATGAGCACGACGTCATACGCCTGGCGCTCGAGCGCCTCCAGGACCTCCACCCCCGTGGTGGCGACATCCGCGCGGTAACCCATCCCCGCCAGCAGGCGCAGGGCCAGCTTCTGGTTGGTCGCGTTGTCCTCCGCCAGCAGGATGCGCAGGGGCAGGCGCGCCGCCATCCCGGCATCCAGCGGCGAGCGCTCGGCCGCCACGCGCTCGCGCACACGCACCGGTTGCCCGGCGAAGACTGTCATGAGCACATCGAGGAGCTGGGAGCGCTTGATCGGCTTCGTCAGAAACGCGGCGAAGTCGATCGCGTTCGCGCCAGGCGCGCGCACCACCTCACGGCTGCCCAACGAGGTCAGCATGATGATCGGCAGGCTGGTGGCGTCGCGCAGGCGGCGGATCTCCGCGGCGAGGGCCACGCCGTCCATCTCCGGCATGTGCACATCGAGAATGGCGACGTTGAAGGGTTCGCCCTGACGAATCCACTCCAGCGCCTCGCGTGGCGACGGCGTGTCGCGCGCGGCCATCTCCCACGACCGCGCCTGCGAGACCAGGATGAGCCGGTTGGTGGCGTTGTCGTCCACAACGAGTAGCCGCTTGCCGTTGAGCCGCGGTTCCGGGACCAGGGGGCAGACGTGTTGCGCGGCGGGCGCGGCGGGCGCGCGAATCGTCGCGTAAAACGTCGTGCCCTGGCCCGCTACACCGCCGCTCTCGAACCAGATGGTGCCGCCCATCAGCTCGCTGAGGCGCTTGCTGATGGCGAGCCCCAGGCCGGTGCCGCCATAGCGGCGCGTGGTCGAGGCATCCACCTGGCTGAAGGACTGGAAGAGGCGGTCCACCCGCTCGGGCGGAATGCCGATCCCCGTATCCTTGACGGCGAAGCGCACCTCGTACACGCCGTGCCGGCCGGGCGCGGAATCCACACCATGCGCGCCGTCCGTCGCGGGCGTGCGCGTGGCGCCAGCCGTCCCAGGGGGGCCGGCAACGCCAGCCGGCGCGGGCCGCGCGGCCGCGAGCGCGCGTTCGTCGCCCTCGATCCGCCGGCCGCTGACCGAGAGCACAACCTCGCCCCGCTCGGTGAACTTCACGGCGTTGCTGAGCAGGTTGACCAGGATCTGGCGCAGGCGCGTGGAATCGCCCACGATGACATCCGGCGTCTGGTCGTCGATCACATACGCCAGGTTGAGGCCCTTCTCCTGGGCGCGCGGCGCCACCAAATCCAGCGCGCCCTCGACGCACTCGCGCAAATCGAAGGGCTGGTTCTCCAGGTCCATCCGGCCCGCCTCGATCTTGGAGAAGTCGAGGATGTCGTTGATCAGCGAGAGCAGCGCCTCGCCGCTCTGGCGGATGGTACGCGCGAAATCGCGCTGCTCCGAGTCGAGCTCGGTATCCATCAGCAGGCCGCTCATGCCGATGACCGCGTTCATCGGCGTGCGGATCTCATGACTCATGTTGGCCAGGAAAGCACTCTTGGCCGCGTTGGCCGCGTCGGCGGCGTGGCGGGCCTCATGCACCTGCTGGGTGGCGGCCTCGTTCTGGCGCAGAAAGTAGAACAGCACCACGAAGATGCCGATACAGACGCCGCCGATGTTCATGACATAGAAGGTGTTCGCGACCGCTGGGGGCACCTGGGCTGGGGCCACCGGCCCGCGCAGGAGCAGACCGCCGATGACCAGCAAGCCCAGGTACGCCGCGAACCACCAGACCGCCTGGCTGAGCCCCACGAGCAGCAATGCTTCGACCGCCGGGAGCAGCGCCCAGAGGATGACCGCGCTGGAGTTGCGGATCCCGCCCAGGGACAGCATGAGCACAAACGGCAGGATGAGCAAGACCAGCAGGTGGAGGAAGCGGAAGCTGTGGTAGCGGCGGAACCGCCAGAAGACGGCGATGTTGATCACGGTCAGCGCGGTATACGCCAGAGGAATAAACGCCGGAAGCCGCGCCCCGATCAGCCAGTAGGCGCCGCCCCAGATGATGCCGATCGGGCACATCAGCGCACTGAACGCCACCGTCAGTCGCTTCCGAAAGCGCAGCTCATCGCTATCACCGGGTACGTCCGCGATGCGCTCGACAGCACGCACAAAGGCGTGGGACGCTCGCTGTCCCACCCCGTGGATAGCCTGGATCATGGTCTGCTCGCCCTGGTGCGCGGTGTGGGCTGGCGCGGAGCGTCCGGGCCAGGGGATCGCATTCCGCCCGCCGCGCGTTGGTCCGCATCATACCACGTCGAACAGGCGAACCGAATCTCACCACGGGCGGAGGGCGGCCAGACGTCCGGCGTCGCGCCAACGCGACCCCGCCTCGCCCGTGGTCGCGCCTCCATCTTGCCGGCCATCCGCGCGCGCGCCCATATCCTCGGCGGCCAGCGCGGCGGCCACCATCGCCACGAGCCGCTCATCCAGCGCGAACGGCGCGGCCCCGTGCGCTGGCGCCTCAGCCGCGGCCCGCGGCTCGGGGTGCCATTCCTCGGCGACGAAGTCCGTCGAGAGGTCGCCGCGCAAGAAGCGTTCGTTGCGCGTGAGCCAGTGGGCGAACGGGAGGGTCGTGCGCACCCCGGCGATGGTGTACTCCTCCAGCGCGCGTCGGAGCCGCGCCACCGCCTCGCCGCGGTCGGCCCCCCAGACAATCAGCTTGGCCAGCAGCGGGTCGTAATAGAGCGGGACGACCATGCCCGCGTAGGCGCCGCTATCCACCCGCACGCCCGGGCCACCGGGCTCGCGCAGCGCCGCGATGGTCCCCGAGGCGGGCAGGAAGCGGTTGGCGGGATCCTCGGCGGAGACGCGCACCTCGATGGCGTGGCCGCGGAAGGGGATATCGTCCTGGCCAAAGCTGAGCGGGAGGCCGGCGGCCACGCGTAGCTGTTCGCGGACGAGGTCGAGGCCGGTCACCCATTCCGTGACGGGGTGCTCCACCTGGAGGCGGGCATTCACTTCGAGGAAGTAGAAGTGGCGATCGGGTCCGAGCAGAAACTCCACCGTCCCGGCATTCACGTAGCCAGCGGCGCGGGCCAGGCGCACCGCGGCCTCGGTCAGCCGCCCGCGCAGCTCGGCATCCAGCGCGACCGACGGCGTCTCTTCGATCAGCTTCTGGTGGCGCCGCTGGATCGAGCACTCCCGCTCGCCCAGGTGAACGACATGGCCATGGGTGTCGGCGAAGATCTGCACCTCGATGTGCCGCGCCGGGGCGACGGCCTTCTCCATATAGACCGTATCGTCGCCGAAAGCTGAGGCCGCCTCGCTGCGCGCGAGGCGCAGCGCCGCCTCCAGCTCATCCTGGCGGCGCACGAAGCGGATGCCCTTGCCACCGCCACCGGCCGCCGCCTTAAGCAGCACCGGATAGCCGATCCGCTCCGCCAGCCGCGCGGCCTCGCGGGCGTCCTCCAGGCCAGCGTCGTAGCCCGGCACGACCGGGACACCGGCCGCCTCCGCCACCCGGCGGGCGGCGGTCTTCTCGCCCATGGCGCGCATGACATTGCCCGGCGGCCCCACAAAGACCAACCCGGCGCCAGCGCAAGCGTCGGCGAACTCGGGGTTCTCGGAGAGGAAGCCGTAGCCGGGATGCACGGCGTCGGCCCCAGCGCCGCGCGCCACGTCCAGGAGTCGGGAGATGTTCAGGTAGCTCTCGGCGGCGGGAGATGGGCCGAGATAGTGCGCCTCGTCCGCCAGGAGCACGTGAGGCGCGGCCCGGTCGGCATCGCTATAGACAGCCACCGAGGTCAGCCCGAGGTCGCGGCAGGCGCGCACCACGCGGAGGGCGATCTCGCCGCGGTTGGCCACCAGCAGCTTGCGGAACGGCGGGCGCTCGGACCTGGCGGGCCGCTCGGCGGAGCGGGGAGTGGGATGAGCGCCAGCACGGGCCATGGTGACGGTCTCCTCTCGGGGAATCGCGGTCACAATGAATCAAGTGTACACCACGAGAGCCGGCCAGCGGTGGCGGCACTGGGCGGCGGACACGGAGGTCCTGAGACGTCTTTCCCGTCGTTGCCCCATGGGTACGTCCCATGCTACACTGGCTAGCGCGAACGCGGCAAAGACGCCGCCGCCGCCAGCCCCACACCCGCCGCGACACGACCTAACGCGCCGCCGGCCCCACCGGCGGGTTGTGGGAAAAGGAGCCGAGGATGTCCACGCGCGCAGGCCCGTTTCCCAGGCGGCGGAGTGCCCCCACCCCCGATGACTCCGCCGCCATGCCCGAGGTTCCACCCACCGGTGCCGACGACCGCGCCACCTCCTCATCGGCTCCCTCGCCCACAGCCGCATCCCCCGCCCGGCGGACGCGCGCGCCATCCCCGGCGTCCCGGATGCCCCACAAACCGTCCGCCAACGGTGCAGCCGCCAACGGTACAGCCGCCAACGGTGTCTCCACCAATGGCACGTCCGCGAATGGCCATCTGAAGAGCGACACCTCCACCAATGGCCACGTCGCGCGTCGCCGTGCGGGCACTGGCCCGGCGCACGAGCCCCATGCACCGGACACGACACCGGACACAACACCCGAGGACGCGCGGGCGATGATGGAGCGGCTCCGGCTGGAGGCCGGCCAGCGCTTTAGGCCCGAGGTCTCCGCCGGCGCTGCCCCCATTCGCGTGATGGCGCTCATGGTCAAGGAGACGGAGGAGCGCGCGCGGCGGCTCGGCATCCCGGAGGCGGCGATTCGCACGGCCGTGATCAACCGGACGATCGGTGATGTAGACCTCCGGCGCGTCAGCGCCACCGAGGATGGCGACGAGTACGTCAGTCTGGCCGATGAGGTCGGTGTGGCGCTCCCCGGCGAGTTGATCGGCGGGCGCCGCGCCACCGGCGCGACGTATCGCTGGATACACGCGCGCATGCTCGACTTCGAGCGCGCGCTGCTGGCGCGCGGCTTCGACCTGCGCAACTACGACCTCACGGGGACCGGCAACCCCATCCTGCGCGAGATGCTGGCCGAGTACGAGGCCGAGCACAACGGCATCACGCTGGATCCCCAGCTCATCTATATGAGCCTGGGGGCGCTGGATGGTCTCGACAAGTTCTGGCGCGGCTACGCCCACCACCTGCGGCGCTCGGGGGTCGAGCGGGCGGCTGTGGTCTTCCCCGCGCCCAGCTTCAACGTGCCCGAGTGGCAGGCGGAGTCACTCGGTCTGCGCCTCCACCGGCTCAAGACCTGCCCGGAGGACCACTTCAAGGTGACGCCGGCGATGCTGCGCCAGGCGCTCGCCGAAGCGCCGGACATCCGCGCGTTCTACCTGACGGTCAGCAACAATCCCACCGCCTTCGCCTATAGCTACGATGAGCTGCGGGCGCTCTTCGAGGTGGTGCTCGCCGCCGACCACGAGGTCATGGTGGTCGCCGACCTCGCCTATGTGGGCACGGCCGACCCGGACGAGGATCGGCGCCGCATGGCGGCCTTCGCCGATTCCGGGGTCCTGCCGCGGTCCGTGCTGGTCCACAGCTTCTCGAAGACCCATTCGCTGACGGGCAACCGCTATGGCTGGGTCGGCTTCGCGGACGCCGACCTGGCGCGCGCCGTGGGAGTGGGCTGGACCAACAGCATGGCCACGCTGCCAGCGGATTGGCAGCTCGCCTATATGGCCCAGGTGCGTCTCATTCAGGAGCGGCCAGAGATCTCGCGGCGCATCCGCGCGCTCTACACGCACCGGCGCGAGCGTCTGATCGCCCAACTGCGCCACCTGAACGAGCGCCACCGCCTGTTCGCCCAGGTGAATCTGGACGATGGCGGCACGGTCTATAACTGGAGCCAGCTGCGCCCAGGTCAGGATGTGTTCTCACTCTTCGTGGCCACGGGCATCGCGGGGGTACCAGGTGCCGCGTTTGGCTATTCCGACGATTTCGTGCGGTTCTCGATCGGCTGCGTCCCGGTGCCCGCGGTCCAGGACCAGTCAAAGGGCCAGCTACAGGGCTAGGGCAGGACCGGTCAAGGAATAGTGGGTGAGGATCTCCCCTTCTTCGCCAAACTGTGGTATAACCGCGGCAGAGTTTCGGCCATGGGGAGGGGCATCGCGTATGGATAACCTGAACAGCTGGCTGGGCTTTTTCGACGTGCTGGGACCCTGGGGGCGGTACGTCGCCGGTTTCCTCCTCTTCTTGCTCGTCGTGCTGGCGGTATTTGGCGCCTTCACCCCCTTCGTGCAACGCAACCGGCGCTGGCTCTCGCTCATCCTGGGGGGGGGCCTGGTCATCCTCGGTGGGTACTGGATCTATGGCTCGTTCGGCCCGTTCTGGAGCGCGATCCAGACCCACACGCACACGTCGAACCTCGCGCCCCTGGCATGGCTGCTCGCCGGCCTGATCGCCGTCGCTATGGGCGTCTTCTTCGCCATCGAGGGCGACCGCTGGAGCCCGCGCTAGCGCGAATTCCAACCACCAGACCTCGACGCGGCCCGCCTCTCCACGTGGCGCGGGGGCGTACGGTTGTACGCCCGGTGGGGCCGCGGGTGAGGACTCCTTGCTCCCCTCTCCATCGCAGAGGACTCCTTGCTCCCCTCTCCATCGCAGAGGACTCCTTGCTCCCCTCTCCATCGCAGAGGACTCCTTGC
>JANWHL010000272.1 GCA_025450405.1 Ktedonobacterales bacterium | reverse complement strand
CGGCGGGGCGACGGCGACCACGCACGTCGACACCTTCCCACTCGAGGAAGGGCTCAGCCGCGGCAGCCGCTACCTCTACGTGCTCGACTCCCGGCTGCTGCTCAAGCCACTGCCCGGGCCGGCCACGCTCAGCGGCTTCCGTGTTGGCGAGGAGGGCGGCCTCACCCCGGTGATCGATCCCGCCGGTTTCACCCTGCCGTTCAGTGCCATCGGCCTCGCCGCCGAGTAATGCGGTGGACCCAATCCACGCGACATTGGGCGCCGGCATGTGCCGATGCCCAGCTTCTCCGGCGCGTCGGCGCTTTAGCGCGCCGGAGGCAGACTGGCAAGCTCTCGCTCGATGTGTCCCGCGTAGAGCCGCTCACCCAACCGCGCACAGATGGGCAGCGCCACCGTGAACCACTCGCGTGCTTGCTCCCGTTCGCCCCGCGCCAGATGGACCAGCCCACCCACGTATAGCGCCTTGGCCTCCGCGTAGGGATATGGCATGGAACGGCTCGTCTCCACGGCTTGCCGCGCGGCCCGCTCCGACTCGTGCCAGCGTGCCCGCCGCGCTTCCAACAATGCCTGGATGCGTAGCGCATCCAGGCTGGCCAGGCGGAAGGCCGAAGCGTCAGCACGCGCGAACGCCTGGGCGATCAGCGTTTCACTCTCGCTCAGCTCGCCGCGCGCCATTCGCGCCCATGCCAGGATGGGCAGCAGCATCGTCGCATACATGTCCTGGCGGCCAGGCCGGTCGAGCAGCGGGACGAGACGCTCCCGCGCTTCCTCCGGGCGATCCTCGAGCACATCGCGCTCAGCCAGGACGCACTGGGCCATGCGTAACCCCTGCAAATCGTCACCGCGCCGTGCGAGCGCGATGGCCTCATTCAGCAGGGCGAAGCCCGCCTCCCATTCGCCGCACGCGAGGCGTAGGTGGCCCAGGAGCAGCACCGGGTACGCCGACGACCACGACGTGCCAAGCTCACGCATCATGGCCACCGACCGCTCGTAATCCTCACGTGCCTGGGTCCAGTCGCCCAGATAGAACGCGACCTCGCCGCGCCGGTACGTCATAAAGGCGATCCACGTTGGGTCGCCGATGCGCTCCGCGACCTCAAGCGCCCGCCTGACATACGGCAGGCCTTTGTGGTTCTCGCCGGCGGCATAATAGGGGAGCGCAAGGTTGTTAAGCGCTCGAGACAGGGTCCGCAGGTCGCCCACCGCCTCGGTACCGCGGACCGCTGCTTCGATCGAGGCGATGGCTTCGCCCATGCGGCCCAAATGATACAGCGCCATGCCACGGGCGCTCTGCGAGACGGCGAACATGCGGTCGTCCCCCGCCGTGGAGGCAAGCTCGGCGGCGCGATTCGACGCGGCGAGCTGCTCGTCATACTGGCCACTGCGAAAATAGAGCACCGCCAGCGCTGAGTACAAGCGCGCCAGCTCGCGTGGTCCGCCGCTCCCCAATTCCCGCACCGCGCCGCGAATCCGGTCGATCCCCGCCTGGGCACTCCCTCGACTCGCATGCGCCGCGCCGACTTGCGCCAGGGCTCGTACCTGTCCCTCTACGTCGCCGATCGCCTTATAGCCCCCGATCGCGCGTTCGAGGACTTCGAGCGCTTCATCGAAGCGCACCCGCGTGTTGAGCAGCTCGCCCAGTTTCGTACGCGCATCGGCGGCGTCCCGTCCACGACCCAGCGCATCGAGCTGGTCCGTCAGCTCCCGATAGTACCGCTCGGCCTCCGCGTATGCGCGCATGGCCAGGGCACGGTCACCGGCGCGCTCGAGGTAGATGACGGCGCGCCGCATATCCTCGGCGCGACCATAGTGATAAGCCAGCAGTTCCGCCGGCGGGTCGCTGGAATCCCGCTCCAGTGCCGCCGCCACCCGACCATGCAGTCCCGCTCTCCGCGCGGCGCTCAGGTCGGCGCTCACCGCCTCGCGGACCAGATCGTGGGCGAACGCGTACGCTCCCTCACTCTCCTCGGTCATCAGGCGCGCCCGGCAGGCCGCCTCCAACCCCGCCAATACTTCGGCTTCGTCGCGTCCTGGTCGCGACGCCACAGCCACGAGCAGCCGGTGCTCCACCCGCCGGCCGACCACCGCCGCGGCCGCCAGTACGTCGCGCGCGGTGTCCGGAAGCACGGCGACGCGCTGGCGGATGCTCTCCGCCACATCCCAGGGCAGCGCCTCCTGAGCCAGACCAATCTCCGTGGTGCTGGCGCGCAGCGACTGCGCGCAGCTCACCAGAAAATATGGTACCCCACCGGTGCGCTCGAGCAAACGCTGGCGCAGCACGGTTGTTTCCTCTACCGCGCCGCCCAACAAGACGCTCAGCAGGGTGTCCGCGTCTTCGTCCGGCAGCGGCTTCAGGGCGGCACGCACCCCCCGCCCCTCGCGCGCCAGGTCGGATACCAGCGCGGCGAGCGGGCTGTTGGCGGGCACGTCGGTCTCGCGGTATGCGCACACCAGGCGCAGCAGCCGCGCGGAGCTGGTTGCGCGGACGAGGGTAGCAAGCAGGTCGAGGGCATCCTGACCCGCCCACTGCAGGTCATCGAGGAGCAAGAGGGTACCGGCCGGCCCGGCCAGGTTGTCCAGCAGCCGGCCCACCGCGCCAAACAACAGGCGGCGCTCCTGCTCGGGCGTCAGTGTCCAGGCAGGCAGCGGCTCCATTTCCCCCGCCAGCTCAGGCAGGAGCTTCACCAACCAGCCGCAACCGCGGAGCGCCGTGCGGCGCTGGGACAGTGGGAGATTGGCAAGGCAGCGTTCCAGGGCGCCGAGCAGCGGGGCATACGGCTCCTGGCCGCTGCGGCGATGACAGCTGCCGGCGATCATACTCCACCCCGTGCTCCGCCCGAACTGAGCGGCTTCGTGCAGCAGGCGGGACTTCCCAATGCCTGGTTCCCCAACCAAGAAGACGACGGCCGCGGGATCCACGCCCTCCAGGTGGCGCGCGAGCACGGCAAGCTCGTGGGCGCGACCCACCAATGGAGGCCGCTCACCCACGGCCAGGCCGCTGAATGCCTCGACGGACATGGCCGGATCCGGCATGCGGCGCGAGCGCCGGGTGGCCATCTCGAGGGCGCTTCGCTCCAGCGGGGACAGGTTCAGGGCTTCGCACAGCAGGAGGAACGTTTCGCGGCGCGGACGACGGTTGACGCCGCGTTCCAGATCGCTAATCGCGCGGCTGCTCAGACTCGCGCGCTCGGCCAGCTCGGCCAGCGTGAGTCCCGCCGCCAGCCGGTGGCGCCGGAGCAGGTCGCCGAACATGAGGCGGGGAGTCGCGGCCATAGGACTCCTCTTCCGTGACCCGTCGCACCACCCCGCTGGCGAGCGCGAACGGGAGCCACGTCGTCTCGATGGACCACGCGCCATCATAGCATCCGCTACGGCCGCTCGTCTCATGCATACCCTGGCGGAAATGTGCGCCAAGATGTGCGCGATCCTGTCTATCCTTCCTGTTCAACCCGCGGACACCTGGGCACACTTGACCCATAGCACGGCCCACTCGGCGGGGCCATTCCGCTCAGGCCAACGAGGAGGAAGATCCATGTCACGTATCACGTGTGTGCGACGGGCGCTCTTGGATGTGGCAAGTCTCCCCGGCGGAGCATTACTTCCAGCGCGGAACGCCGGTCACGCGGCGGCTGGTCAAGGGTGGCGCGGGCTGCGGCTCACGCGAGCGCTGTGCGCACTGGCACTTGGGTTGGCGTTGAGTGCGGGGGTGCTTGGCAACGCAATCGGCCAACGCCAGGCGCACGCCGCGGCGAACGCGCCCGCGGTGGCCTTTCAAGTGGACAGCGTCACGTCGTGGGTCAACACCGGCGCCGGCCGGATAGACAGATCGTGCGACCCGACGATGCCGTTCACGTTCCTGGGAATCATCACGTTCCCCGCGGGCAATCCGGGGGGAACGCTCCAGTATTTCTGGGGCCGGATCGGGATCTCCGCCGCGCAAGGGGGCGGTGACCAGCCCGTCCAGAATATCACCATCCAACCGGGCCAGACGGAGCTCATGGTCTACGACACCTGGGATGTCAGCGCCGCGCTGGGCAACGGCCAGATCCTGTGGGATAAGCTCTACATCAACGCACCCGGTTTCCTCTCGTCGAACCAGACCGAGATCAGCCTGGTCTGCGGCTTCTCCGTCACCAGCGCGACGGGGGCGGTCTCTCAGGCCACCTGGTGCCCGGGGCCGAGCCTCATCATCCGCTGGGTCACCTTCACCTTCACCTTCAACCTCAGTGTGAACCCCAGCCCGGGAGGCACCATCGGCTACAGCATCACGCAGACGCTCCCGAACGGGACCCATCCATCGAATTCACCGATTCCAGGTTCAACGTCCGCCGCTCCAGGCGCTCCGACCGCCAATCCCGTCACCAGCACCTGGACACTTGTCACCACGGCGGCGACCGGGACATACTCCGAAGTCCTCTCGACCACATCACCCAACGGCGTGACGTCCAATACCGTGACACTCACCAAGACCTGCTAGCACGTGCTCGCTGGCGCGGACACGATGGGGCCAGATCGCGCGGTCGCTCGCGATCTGGCCCGTTCCATGCCCGCGTCATGGAGAGCCAACACCGGTGGCCCGTGCGTCACACGATGGTACGGCGCGCGGGTCACCGGCACGGTGCTGTTCTCTCGGGCCGCCCTCGTCCTGGGTTGGCCTAGCTCCCCAGCTCATCCCGCGCAGCGGCAAACGCGTCGGCGGCGGCGAGCAGGTCGTGCTCGGTGTGGGCCGCCGAGACCTGGGTGCGGATGCGGGCCTTGCCCTGCGGTACGACCGGGAACGAGAACGCGATCACGTAGACGCCCTTGGTGAGCAGGCGCTCCGCCAGCGCGCTGGCGCGGTGCGCGTCGCCAAGCATCACTGGGACGATGGGGTGGTCGCCGGGGAGGATGTCGAAGCCCAGCGCGGTCATGCGCTCGCGGAAGAGCCGCGTGTTGGATCGCAGGCGCGCGCGGAGATCGTCCGATTGGGTCAGCAGCTCCAGCACCTTCAGCGACGCGGCGACGATCGGCGGCGCGATCGTGTTCGAGAAGAGGTACGGTCGGGAGCGCTGGCGCAGCAGCGTGATGATCGCCTGCCGCCCGCTCGTGTAACCGCCGCTGGCGCCGCCCAGCGCCTTGCCGAGCGTCCCGGTGAGGACGTCCACGCGGTCGGCGACGCCGTGAAGCTCGGGCGTGCCGCGGCCAGTGGGGCCGACGAAGCCCACCGCGTGCGAGTCGTCCACCATCACCATGGCGTCGTAGCGGTCCGCGAGGTCGCAAATCTCTTTCAGCGGGGCGACATAGCCGTCCATCGAGAAGACGCCGTCGGTGGCGATCAGCTTGCGGCGCGCGCCCGCGGCCGCGCGGAGCTGCTCTTCGAGGTCCGCCATGTCGCGGTTGTGATAGCGGTAGCGCTTCGCCTTGCAGAGACGGATGCCGTCAATGATGCTCGCGTGGTTGAGTTCGTCCGAGATGATGGCGTCCTCTTCGCCCAGCAGGGTCTCGAAGAGGCCGCCGTTGGCGTCGAAGCAGGAGCTGTAGAGGATCGTGTCGTCGGTGCCCAGGAACTGGCTGATGCCGCGCTCCAGGTCCTTGTGGATCTCCTGCGTCCCACAGATGAAGCGTACGGAGGCCAGGCCATAGCCCCAGCGGTCGAGCGCCGCCTT
>JANWHL010000271.1 GCA_025450405.1 Ktedonobacterales bacterium | reverse complement strand
TCCGTGCCCGGTGGCGCAAGCGGCCGGACAGAGACCAAGTCTCTGTCCGGCCGCTGTTTGTGCTGCGAGAAATCAGTGCGCGGTTGTCCCACCTGAGTGGGGTCAAGAAACCTGAAAGAAAGTCCATGTGGCCTTCAGGGACTTTCCAACCTCCGCGTTTACGCTGATGTTCGTGGGCGGGCACATGATGCGTCCCGTGGGCCCACAAGCAAGGCGGACGAGGGAATCGTCCGCGCTGAATGCGGGGAGGGCCGGAGATGGCCAGTTCGGAGTTTTCAGGCGCGGTGGCAGGCGCCGCACCGGTGGTGGATGCCCGCGCGGAGGGGCAAGCGGGCGGGACACGCGTGGCGTCGCGGTACGGACTCCAGCCGGGGATGGTGGCGCCCGCACGTACGGTGACGTCCAGGCGTTCGAAAGCGGACTCGCTGCGCCTGGTTCAGCGGCTGAAGCGAGCGCTGGTGGTGGGTGCGATTGGCGGGTTCACTGGGCTCAGCGGGCTGGTGGGCACCAGGTTGAGCGCCACCGCGACCGCGTCGGCCAGCACCAGTACGTCGTCGACCTCGACGGCGTCATCGGGGTCCACGGGCACTAGCGGCTACTTTGGTCAGCCAACGGGAGGGTCAAGCCTTGGCAACACAGGTTCAACAGCCACCGCGCCGGGCGCCGTCTCCAGCACTGGCGTCTCGTGATGAGCGTGACTTCGCGGCCTTCCGCGTGCCGGACGGGCTCCGGCGCGAGGTCTTTCGGGGCATGGGCACGATGATCGAGGTGTTGGCCCCCGCCCCGCGGGCCAACGCGGCCACCGAGGCGGTGCGGACGTTGTTCGCGGAATGGGAGGCGGCGCTGAGCCGCTTCCGGCCGGAGAGCGAGCTCTCGCGGTTAAACGAGCGCGCGGGCGAACCGATGCGGGTGAGCGCGCTGCTCTATACGGTGCTGGCGGCGTCACTACGCGCGGCGGCGGCGACAGGTGGGTTATACGACCCGACGCTGGCCGAGCGGATGGTGGCGCTGGGATACGACCGCACCTTTGACGAGCTGGTGGCGGCCGGCGGTGGGGATGGAGCACGCGCCATGAGCACCAGCGGGGAGCACAGGGAAGCGGAGACAACGCCGGGACACCGTGGGCGGCGCGCCCCGATGACCCCCGCGGCGGACGCGAGATGGGTAACCCAGGTGAACCGGCCGCGAGAAGCGACGTCACGAGTTGGAACGGGTGGGGTGGGTCGCAGCGGAGGGTGGCGGCAAATCCACATGGACCCGATGGACCGGTCGGTGACGCTGCCGGCTGGGGTGGGACTCGACTTTGGCGGCATCGCCAAGGGAATGGCCGTGGACGCGGCCATTGGACGACTGCGAGCTATGGGACTGCGCACAGCGCTGGTCAACGCGGGAGGCGACCTGGTGGTGCTGGGCGCGCCACCGGACGGTCAGGCATGGCCGATTGCGGTGACGGGACTGGCGGCAGGCTGGATCGTGCCACTGCGACGGGGGGCCCTCGCCACCTCGGGCATCGTCAGGCGGCACTGGCGGCAGGGAGACCGGGAGCGCCACCACCTGATCGATCCGCGGACGGACGAGCCGTCTGAGAGCGGAATGTCGTCGGTCTCGGTGGCTGCGGAACGCTGCGAACAGGCGGAGGTGGCGGCCAAAACGGCGTTCCTGCTCGGGATGGAGGCGGGAGGCGCGTTCCTGCGCCGACACGGGCTGGCGGGATTGCTGTTTGGCCGCGATGGGAGCTGGAGCGCGATAGGCGGCTGGCCGATGGAGGGAGCGGATACCGCCGCGCGGCTGGGTTCCATGCGGGGATGCGAGGGCGAGCGATGAGTATCTGGCAGGCGGTGACATGGGACGTGGCACGTGCGGCGGGGTTTACGGCGTTCGCGTTGCTCACACTGGCGGTGGCACTGGGGCTAGCACTCTCGCTCAAGCTGCAGTCAAATCGCTGGCCGCGCATCATCAACGCGGAGCTGCACAACTTTCTGACGCTACTGGCGCTGCTCTTTACGGGCGTGCACGTGGTAGCGGTCTGGGCGGACCCGTACACGCACTTCGGATTGGGGGAGGTGTTGGTGCCGTTGGTGAGCCATTACCGACCGGTCTGGATGGCCCTCGGGATCGTGGGGCTCTATCTCGGGCTGGCGGTAGGTCTGAGCACGTGGCTGCGGCCGAAGATCGGGTATGCGTGGTGGCGGCGATTCCACACGGCGACGCTGGCGCTTTACGCGCTGGTCGTGGTCCACGGCATCGCGACGGGGAGCGATTCGGGGACCTGGTTTGGGGTGGTGATCTACCTTACGAGCATTGGCGTGGTGGGTCCGCTGCTGGCGATGCGCCTGTGGCCGAGGGCGAACCGGGCGGGATATGCGCGACCCAGTGGCGCGGATGCGCGGCGCGCGGTGGTGCCGGTCGCCCGGCGCGAGATGGTGCCGGGGCTGGCCGGCACGGTGGAGGCACGAAGGGACGGGCTCTCGTCGGGTGCGCGGTAGGCGATCGAGCAGTCATCGCCGAGTTGACCTGGTTGGCAAAACTCGGTTAGGCGTGCACTTGGCACTTTCAGCGGCGGTACGGTCGGTCTCGTGGACGTGGGGGGAAGGCGGGTTGGCCGCGGTGAGTCAACGGATGAGGAGCGGGGCATGGCGACGGAGGCGTTAACTCAGGGCGCGGGCACCCAAGCCCGACAGACGAATGGTGGTGTTCTCGGCGCCGCGGTGATTGGTGTGTGGCACCGGTGGGTGCTGGCTGGAATCGCGGCGATTGCCGCGTGTGGCGACTTCTATCAGCTCCCGAACGTGGGGTACGGGAATACCTACTACGCCGCCGCGGTGAGGAGCATGCTGGAGAGCTGGCACAATTTCTTCTTTGTGTCCTTCGATCCGGGCGGATTCGTATCGGTGGACAAGCCACCGCTTGGGTTCTGGATTCAGGCGGCGAGCGCCAAGCTCCTGGGGTTTAGCGGTTTCAGCATTCTGCTGCCCGAGGCGCTGGCGGGTGTGGCGTCGGTACTGGTGCTGTTCGCGATCGTGCGGCGGGTGTTTGGTCCCGTGGCGGGCCTACTGGCGGCGTTCGCACTCGCGGTGATGCCGGTAAGCGTGGTGACGAACCGGAACAACACGATTGACAGCCTGCTCGTTCTGGCGGTGTTGCTGGCGGCCTGGGCGGTCACGCGGGCGGTGGAGCGTGGGAATTGGCGCTGGCTGCTGCTTGGCGGGGCGCTGGTGGGCCTAGGGTTCAACATCAAGATGCTGGAGGCCTATCTGATTGTGCCGGCGCTGGCGGCGGCGTATCTGGTCGGCGCGCCGATCGGGTGGTGGAAGCGCGTCTGGCATCTGGCGGTGGCGGGCGCGGCAATGCTCGCGCTGTCGCTCAGCTGGATAGTGGCCGTGGGTCTGACCCCGGCGGCGCTGCGGCCGTATGTGGGGTCCAGCGCGACGAACTCGGAGCTGGAACTGGCGCTCGGATACAACGGGATCGAGCGGCTATTGGGCCAGGTCTTCCGCGTCTCGGCGAATGCCGCGACCGGCGCCGCCACGTCCGCCGGAGCGGGTCCCGGGGGAGTCGCCGAGAACGGTCCGGCGGGGTTCTTCCGCTTGCTGGACGTGCAGCTTGGCGGACAAGCGAGCTGGCTATTGGCGCTCGGGCTGATCGGATTGCTGGCGGCGGGCTGGTGGGGCTGGGACGCGCGGGCGCGGTCGGCGGCGGTGCTCTGGTGCGCCTGGACGCTGACCCAGGCCGCGTTCTTCAGCGTCGCCGGGTTCTTCCACACCTATTACCTCGCGATGGTGGCGCCGGGAGTGGCGGCACTCGCGGGAATCGGCGCCGTGCTGCTCTGGCGTGACTTTCGGGCGAGAGGCTGGCGCGGGTGGCTGCTGCCGATCGCACTGCTGGTCACGGCGCTCACGCAGGGGGTGATCCTGGTCGATTACGGCGGATGGAACGCGTGGATGACGCCACTCATCATTGGTGGGTCAATCGTCGTCGCCATCGTTCTGGCATGGTATCGGGTGAGCACGCGCCCAGACGGACCGGAACGGCTGGCGGGACTCGCGGCACCGCTGGGTCTGGGCGAAATGGCGCGCGGATGGCGTGTGCCACTGGTGGCCACGGCGCTCGGAATGGCCGTGCTGTTCGTGGGGCCTCTAACTTGGACGGGCGTGTCGCTCGCGAGTGGGACGGGTGGCGGATTGCCCAAGGCGGGTCCAACGGCCGCGCTGCGTGAGAATGGCGGTAGGGTCCCGGGGAGCCTGGGGGGAGCGTTCGCGGAAAATCCGCCGGCCGGGTTCGCGCCGGGCGGTGGTCCCCAGACGGGCGGTGTGTTCCCGGGCGTGCCAGCGGACGCACCAGATGGATTGCCTGGTGGGTCGGTACTCGGTCCCGGTGGCGGCGGGCCGACGGCGGGTGGGCCCGGAGGAAGCGGTGGATTGGACGCCGCGAGCGCTTCGCTGATCGCATACCTGGAGGCGCACCAGGGTGCCGCGACGTACCTGTTCGCGACGCTCAGCGCTCAGACGGCGGCGCCGTATATCATCGCGACGGGAAGGCCCGTGATGACGCTCGGCGGGTTCTCGGGTGCGGATCCCATCCTCACGCTGGATCAACTTCGGGCGCTGATTCGTGACGGCCAGGTGCGCTACTTCCTGGTCGCGGGGGGAGGCCTCGGTGGCCCCGGCGGCGGTTCAGCCAACAGTCAGCTTATCCAATGGGTTGTTGCGCATGGGACAGTCGTTCCGGCGAGTGCTTTTGGTGGCTCCTCGACAGGAGGGGGGCTGTTGTATGTCGTGGCAGCGTCCGCCGCGTGATGGCTCCGCACCGGCGACGATTCGAATGGAAGGTTGGCCAGACGTGGCCGCGACGAGGGTTGAACAGCCGGCGGCGAATGTCCGCCCATGCGTCCTGGCCGTCCGGTTCGATCCAGAAACGGCCGCATGCCTGAGGGCGGGATTCGGGCGCGCTGGCTATGACGTGGATAGCGTGGCGGATGGCGCCGAGGCATTGGCCGCCGTTGAGGCCCGGCGCTATGCGGTCGTCATCCTCGACGTGGACCGGCGTGGCTTGGAGAGCCTGGAACTGACGAACCTGTGGCGGTCACGAACCGACGCCGCGATTCTCCTGGTGGCATCAAGGGCGTCGGTGGAGGAGCGGATCGCGGGGCTGGAGGCCGGGGCGGATGACTATATGGTCAAGCCATTCGCGTTCGGCGAGCTGATGGCGCGCGTGCGGGCGGTCTTGCGCAGGCGGGGTGGGCATCCAGACCGGACGCTGGCATTTCAGAATGTGTCACTCAACCTCGAGACGCGGGTCGCGAGCCGGGGCCAGCGGGCGGTGGCATTGACGCCGCGCGAATTCGAGCTCTTGCGCCTCTTCCTGACACACCCCCGGCAGGTGTTGACACGCGAGGCCATTCGGACGCGCATCTGGGGATACGACTTCGAAGGTGACGATAACGTGATCGAGGTATACGTTCGGCATTTGCGGGCCAAGTTGGGGGACATTCCGCCGCGGCTGATCTGGACGGTGCGCGGGGTGGGGTACGTGCTGCGTGGAGAGACCGGCAAATAAACGGCGCGGGTCCAACAAATTGGGCTCGCGCCGTTTAGGCAGAGTAGTAGTAGACTCTCCGACCTGACGGTCGGCGGGATCGCGGTCAGCCGCCGATGTCGATGTGTGTGGCGGTGATGCTTCCATCGCTGTTGTGGGTGCCGCTGACGCGGACCCGGGCGCCGGTGGTGACGGCACTGGCCGTCGCGGCCTGGCCGTTACGTGTGTACTGGGTGGATGACGTGGTGTGGATGGTTACGCTGGTGCCGTCAGCGGCTTTGGCGACGATCGTCTGGCCACTGATGCTGGAGACGGTCAGCGGAGCGCATTGGCTCCGCGCGCCGGACGCACCGGGCGCGCGGGAATCGGAAGCGAATGGCTGGCCGAACACCTGGGAGGCGGATGGGCCACCGGCAGCGGCGCTCGCGCCGCGAGTGCCAAGCGCGGATCCGACGAACGCGCCCACACCGAGCGCGAGGGCGAAGGCCAGCGCAAGGCCAGCTACGACCAGCCAGCGGGGACCACGAGGGCGCGTGGGGGGAGGTTGGGAAAGCGGAAGGGCGTCTACGATACGGTAGTCAGTCATTGGGGATCCTCCTCGATGGTTGTGAGCAAACGCGGCGAGTTCCACTCGCCACGGTCTGAGCATAGACGGGGAAGTTGACGAGCGGCTGAAGGGATGAACGTGAATGGGAAGTCTGAGAAGGCTCACATGATGGTGTTATCAGGCTCACATATACGCCACGTACGATGGGCCGACTCGCGACGTCACCCGCGCGGTCACGTGTGGTCGGCGTACGCTCGGGGACCAGGCATGCTCGTACATTACGGACCGGCGCGGGTCGCGCACCGAAACGTTGAGAGGGGATAGGTAGGATGGCGCGGAAGAGTGGGCGGAATGTGGCGCGCGGGCGCGGGCCGGGCGGCACGCCAGGTGCGAGCGAACGCGTGACGTCAGAGGGGATGGGCACGTGGCTGCGCGGGGTGTGGGGGCGGCCGATGGCCCGTGTCGGGACCGCCGCCGCGGTGGTTGGGTGTGTCGGGCTGGTGGTAGGTCTGGTGTACGTCTATGGGGGCGGCCAGCCGGCCGCACAGCGAACGGGCGGGACTCCCGTGGCGGCGGCAACGCTGACGCCGAGCGGCGGGCAGAAGGTCTTCACCATCGCTCAGTCGGGCACGGTGGCCAGCTTCACGATGCACGAAGTGCTCTTCGGCAAAGACAACACCGTTGTGGGAAAGACCAATCAGGTTACGGGACAAATCCTGGTCGATTTAGTGGCACCCGCGAAGACCCAAGTGGGGACGATCCGCGTGGACGTGAGCACGCTGGTGACCGACAACGACATGCGTAATCGCACGCTGCAAGGCCGCATCCTGGAAACCAGTGATCCGTCCAACATGGACGCGACGTTCGTGCCGAAGTCGTACGAGGGACTGCCGGAGTCGGCGTCGGCCCTCTCCGTCGGGCACGCGTTCGCGTTCAAAATCACCGGGGACCTGACTGTGCACCAGGTGACACGTGCGGCGACGTTCGACGTGATGGTGACGCCGCAAAGCGCCACCGCACTCACCGGTCAGGCGCAAACGACCGTGCGGTATGAGGATTTTGGCCTGGTGATTCCGAATGTGCCGTTTGTCGCGGACG